>JBBSPT010000017.1:0-15920 GCA_038258515.1 Chitinophagales bacterium
CGAACTGCCCGTTTTTCTTCGTAACATGTACCTGCTGAAAATTGATATTAAAGAAATAAAAAACCAATACGACCAGTTTGTAAAAGATAATTTTTCAAAATAAATTCGTTATGAAACTTACTACCAAAATACTCCTGGCACTTTTACTATTGTTTACATTAGGCTTATTTGCTTCTAATGCAGTTTTGAAAAGCGAGTTCGAGAAAAGAGATAAAAATGATATCTACTGGACGTATGGAAAAATTCTCGAGAAGCCTTTTAAATACCTGAGTATTGAAGGAGGTAATATCACAAGCATAGTTTACGAGCAAAGTAAGGCATCATCAGTAAGGGTGTTTAAAGAATGGGAAGGATTTAGCGACGGCAGGGTGACGGCGAGCGTATCGAATGATACATTGTATGTAAGTTTTCCCAAAGCCCCTAAAGATCAGTATGAAAAACAGATGCTAAAATGGTTTACCCCCGTACGAATTTTTTCGCCGGAATTAATTTCTGTAAAAGGCGTTAACACTAAACTTGAAATGTTCAAATTGAAGCAAAAAAATATTTCAATAGATATGTCTGGCAAGTCTTCATTCGAAATAGAAAGCATGATTACGTCACTTGATTCTCTCAATATTTACGGTAAAGATTCTTCAGCAATACAAATAGAAATGTCACCCGATTATCTTACAACCGAATCATTTCATGTTAAGTCGGTGGTTGCAGACATGCGAGGCTATTCAATTTTAGATATAGGACATGCACAGGTGGACTCACTAAAACTCAATATAGATGACAGTTCTGCTGTGTTGCTTTCAGGTGGCACTTTGAAAAAGAATAACATGTATAATGCTAAATTGATAAAATAGATTTTCAAATCCGCGCATTTTAGGTTGGGATCTATTCAAAATCATCTGAGGTATCGGGTTGCTATTGTATTCCTACTAATTCAGTATGACTAATTCAAAAAAACTGCCATGGACGGTGGGCCAGTTTTTCTTCAAAGGAAGAAAGAAAAAGCTATTGCTATAAACTCTCTTTGCCGGTTCCAATCTGAGGAGAATCTGTCATCGTTTCTTAACATTTCAAAAAAATAAGGAGTCGTCTTATTTATTTGTGTGCTATATCTGTTGCGCAGACACCTAAAATAATGGCCAATTAAACCAGTAAATTGCTAGTCATTTTTAAACATCATTTCTTTCATTTTTGCATCATGCCCATAGATATCATCGCGGAAATTTAAAGTTCCATCTTTAGTTACCCATGCAGTAAAATAGACAATGTAAACCGGGACTTTATTCTTAAGCTTCACCCAGGTGTTTTTGCCACCATGCATCATCATGTCATTGATCTTTGAATCAGGCCAATCCGGATTATCTTTCAGCAGATAATCTGCAAGCTTTTCAGGTTCGCTCAGCCTGACACAACCATGACTGAATGCGCGGTCTGTAAGATCGAATAATGTTTTGGCAGGTGTATCGTGGAAGTAAATATTATAACTATTGGGGAAAATAAACTTTACCATTCCTAAGGAATTAGAAGGCCCCGGCTTTTGCCTTATAACAGGTATCCCATTGCTGACACCGGTTTGCTCCATATTGTTTCTATTGAGATAATTTCTATCTCTTCTCTTCGCCGGTAATATTTCATTTCTTACAATGCTTTGCGGAACATTCCAGTACGGATTGAAAACAACAAATTCCAGTGAATCAGTAAAAATAACGGTATTGTGCCCGGCTTTTCCCACAACAATTTTCATACTGAATTCCTGCTGATCTCCATTAAAAACGTGTAGAGTGAATTCAGGAATATTGGCAACCAACCTGACTCCGCTGCTTTCATTGGGCATCCATTTAAGACGCTCCATATTTATAAGCATTTGCTCTATCCGGTCTTTCACGGAAACATTCAATTCTTTCGCTGTTTGAGATCCAAGCACCCCGTCCCCAGTTAATCCAAGTCTTTCCTGCGCATGCTGCAACCCCAGTTGCAATTGGTCAGTAAATAGAAAAGAACTGTCTTCTCCTGTGTAATCACCTGTGACGGTTAAACGTTTTTTGAGTGCAAGTATAGCTTCACTGGAATCTCCCGCCCTATAAACTTTATTATTTAAGTTGATTAAATTCCATCCACCATTTTTATCGATTTGATAATACATTATTAATTTGTTCCTGAGCAAGGGGTAAAAACGATTTACCGGCTCCCAGTCTTGTAGCTTCGTTCCGTTTTTTGCTACCAGTGAATCAAGCAAAGACAAAGGATCAGTCTTTTTCTTAGGAATATGCCATTGCAATTGCAACGGATCGATAGTTCCCTGATACATCTCTTTGGTGAACTTGAAAAAATGTTCCGTAAGATGAAGTTCTGTTTGTGTAAGTTCCTGCGGTTCCAGAACAAAGCTCTCGTCAGTGAGTAATTTATCTATCGTCGTATCCAATTTCTTGTCATACTGCGATGTGTCCATATCAGCCTTAACGTAAGTGTTGTGAAGATTGTAAAAAGCCTGCGCCTGTTCAGTAAGTCCATCAGCGCTGAACCAGGCGAGATGATAATTCCGGCTCTTGTAAAAATCACGCATTTTCACTGCCATCGAAGTGTCTAAGTGATTTCTTGAAATGTAATTTTCAAGGATGATGCTGTCGAGTTCTAATGATGAATATGCATTCACTTTAGTGATAGTTGTGTCTCTTTTTACCAATAAATCTTTCTTTTGAGATGAAGAATTCTCACATGCGGCAATCGTGACAATTGCTAACAGACTTATTAGAATATTTTTGATAAAAAGAAAAAAGGTTTTGCTCATTTAGAATTTATGATTTTCAAACATGCAATTTATTTTATATCCTTAAGTTAGCTGGAAATTTAAATTCCCAATTTCATTATTTTAAGGTGAATTTTTTCAAGTCGGGTCTGATACTCTAAACCGCCACCGCCAAAAACATTTTGTTTTGTAACAAATCTCGCTTCATCGATCTACTCTTTTTTCAATATATTCATTTTGCCTCCTTAAGTTGCAAAAAATAAATATTTTATACGTAAAAGAGGCAACTTCCTAAAGTAGAAATTGCCTCCCTTTGTTTTTCTTTTAGTTCGGCCTATTTTATTAACAACGTCAATGTTTCATTGTTTACTTTCACAAAATAAGTTCCTTTCTGCAATCTCCTAATGTCAACCTGCTAACTAAGTGGCTATCTCTTTAAATGATTGTAAAACAATTTCTATACTAAATATGGGTATTCAATAATGCTATAAAGAGATGCGGCAAATCTTTCAGACATTGCAGTGATCCCAATCATGCTTAGCAATTACTGGTATCACCGGTGCTAAAAAGTAATCCCATCTTGCAGATACAACCACCATGTCGGTCTGCAGGGTAGGAATATTTTATAAATAGGACCTTGAATTTTGTAAGTTCAATCAACACGTTAAGCATCAAATATCCCTCCCATTGCCGGATCAGTTTTGCCGTGTTCACCAGTTTCCACACGACCTGCATACCTTTTTTCAAACATATTATTGCCCTTTATCTTTACCGAAAGATCATACCAACGATGACTATCTGTAAGATCAAATGATTCGATCACGACCGGCGAATTTCTTCTCAAAACAATAACTCTGTCTTTCTTTTTATAACCCGGATTGGAAACCTGAACAGTGTAAGATTCATGTGTACTTGTATTCTTAAAGGAAAGAAGAACGTTGCCACTAAGTTTACCGGACATTCCTTTTACCTGCTCGTAGTTTAGGGTTATCAAAAGTTCAGGATCATTTTTACTTCCGGAAAATTCCCTGAAAAAACCGTTAGGGCCGTAGGCTCTTAAATGATAATTGTCATTTTCGAAATCTCCTAACGGCCACTGATTTGTAAGCTCGTCTCCTGCTCTAACTGCAAAGTTCCAGGTCTTTACGGTTTCAAAACCCAACTTCTTACCATGATCATCATAGTTAGCAAACTTGCCGGGAGCATAGACATAAAATGGTGATCCTGAAGAATGGCCGCCAAACGATTTGTTTCCTGCGGCAAAATGGATGTCGAATGTTTTTTTATCAGGGCTTAGTTTTCCATCTGCCACTAACTGGTAGGGCAATGCACATGAGTTCCGGATACCTGCTTCCTGCCGCGGAAGTAGCGAGGAGTTTAACGGATCTCTTTTTACTTCTTCTGCCTTTGCAATACTCAAGGCTTCATAGCCTGAAGGAAGTTCTCTGAATTTTGCATTGTAAATTTTCTCCACAAAGGGATTGCGTTTGATAAATTCGGGCAGTTTAATTTCTTCCCCATCATAAGGCCTGAACGCCGAAGTCAGATCTCCGGAAATTGTCCGCCTCCAATCACTGATGTTTGGTTCCTTGATTTCTTTACCTGATTTTTTGCTTAAAAATCTTTCGAGGAATTGCAATGTTGATGTAATATCACACACTTCTGAATTCACCCATCCCCCACGCGTCCAGGGAGAAGCGACTACCAATGGCACTCTGAAACCCAAGCCAACAGGGCTTTCACGGGTATCTTCTTTGTCGAGGCTTTTTTGATTCAATTGTTCTTCCAGGGTTACAAATTCATCGCTGGTATCAATACCTTCCGACACTTTCCCACTATGCGGATCATTAGGTTTTGGCGCTACAAAGGGAGGAATATGATCGAAATAGCCGTCGTTCTCATCATAGTTCAAAATAAAAATTGTCTTCTTCCAAACCTCCGGGTTTTTGGTCAGAATATCCAACACCTCGGAAACATACCAGGCGCCCAGCCATGGAGCGCTTGGATGATCTGAAAAATATTGAGGCGCCACGATCCATGACACCGTGGGTAATTTTCCGTTGTCCACGTCTTGCCTGAATTGATGCAACACATCTCCCTTTGGCAACATGATACTGCGCTCCACTCCATTATCCTCATAAGAAAAAAGTGCTGCTTCATGATAGTGAGGATCATTCACGTTCGTGGTAAAAGCTTTGAGGTGAATATTTTTTTCATACTCAGAAAGTTTTTCAAAATTCTCCGGGCTCCAGGTAATCACTTCCTCTTTGTATTGATTTAGTTCCTGCTTTTTCCGGTTGTAATCTTTCTGAATTTTATCAGCATCCTCACTGCTTGCTCCTTTCAAAATTGTTCGTAGCTCTTCAATTTCTGCAGGAAGCTCTGCAATTCTTTTTACTAAAAAATCATAATGCGCTTTATGGAAGCGGACATTGTAAGCACTGAACCACTCAAGATTGTTATCTGTGAAATTGGCCAGGAGGTTTTCGTTTTCCTCAGGCAGCGTTGTTGCCAGGCTTATCTCGTTTTGATACACTTTCCATGCAATGTCATTCTCTTCCAATCTTTCGGGAAAAGTTTTCCAATGAGATTCACGATCATAGGTCGTATCAGAATTGTACACGTTTGCTTGTGCCCCGGGTTTTTCACGAATTTTTCCAGACCAAAAGAAAGAACGGTTGGGAGAAGTGCCCGTAAGTGAAGCGCAAAAATGCTGATCACAAACGGTGAAGGCATCTGCCAATGCATAATAAAAAGGAATGTCCTCTCTTTTGTAATAGCCCATCGTTAAAGGCATATTTCCAAATTGCTTTGCCGCACGTTTTGTCTCCAGCCAGGTATCATATTTTCCATTGTTGCGTGCGTCAACCTGGTCAGCCCATGAGTGAGGAAGTCCGCCCATCCATGTCGCTTGTGTATCTTTTATATTCAAATGAAAAGGAACATATTTTTCTGCATCTCTATTGGTTTGCATCCAAACAGGGTCCTGGTTGGGCAGGGTTATAAACCGCGGATCATTGAATCCTCTCACGCCCTGTAAAGAACCGAAGCAATGATCGAATGAACGATTCTCCTGCATCAATAGCACGACGTATTCTGCATCTTCGAAGGTTGTGCCGATGTTTGGATTGATAGCAATGGCGCGTTTAATAGAGGCAGGCAGACTATCCCAAATTCCTGTTCCTCCCGCTAAGAGTGAAGCCTTTTTAATGAAGTCCCTTCTTGTGTCGCTCATTATATTTTTTCTAAGAGTGATTTTATTTTACCACAATCTCATCCGTATAAATAGAAATCGGCTGACCAGCACGGATATGCCATGAAGGTGTTGTCAATAAACTTTCTGCATGAACCTTTATGTAACGGGCAGAACCTTTGAGATTGGTTTTAAAAGAGTGAATTGAGACTTTACTGATGTCCGGATTCTCAACCGGGTTAGGGTTATTTGGATTGTCAACCTGCATCGGATCATTGTATTTTACTCCATCTTCCGATGTTGCATAACTCACGTACTTAGGCAACGCAGTCAGGTGCCAGTCGGGCTGTGCCTGTGGATTAAGAAAATCCATATTCACAGAATTGACGGGGACTACTTCACCAAGGTCAAGAATAAAATCCATGTGAGTTCCTGTATAATAAACCCAATTTGGATCAGGAGATTGCCACGATTCATAGGATGCAAAAACTCCGTCAGTCAGGCTTTCAACTCCCTTCGACTTCGCTGCCGGCTCTGTGATGGAATTGATTTTTTTCTTAAATGCTTTATCCTGCTTCGTTTCCTCCATGTTAGTGAAGATCCGGTTATAGGCCGCGAGAAAATGTTCGGGGCTGCCACTTCTTTCCCTGATGAGTTTTACATTTTCACTGATACATCCTTCAACGAATTTATTCACAAGCGATTTCATTTCCGGTCTGGCAGTCACCATGCCATTTACATCCCTTTGATACAAACTTCCAGGTGTGTCGATCCCGGTCCTTCCGATTTGTATAGCAGCATACATAACAGGCAAACGTGCAACACGAACGCGACGTAACAATTCCGCATCATTGCTTACGGCTTTTTCTGCATCATCAAAAATCTGTTGATATTTTTTTAGCATCTCCGGGGACAGGTAAGAATCTTTTGCATCCGCAGGATCGCCGAAAATATTCAACTGCATATCGCTTTCTACCAATGCCTTTTGCATACTGTCGATGTATTCACGGATGTATGAGCCCGCAGCTCCATAGTAACCATTGGTAAATTCTTCAATGATCATCTTATCGTCGGTATCCGGTTTCCACATCAGCTTACTGATCATATAGCAGCGCAATAGTGACATCTCAGCAGCAGGTTCATTGTTTGCCTGCATGAACAAAGCATTCACATGATTGTCCATATAAAATTTAATGTTTGGCTTTAGTGTAAAAAGGTTTGGAAAGGGATCGAAAAAATTTGTGAACTGGATGTTGTAATCCCAGATCAGGATGTCATTTGTCAGCGCTCCCCAGTCTTTTAAATCTTTCGAAAATGCCGGATCGGTTTCGTAAACAGGAGCTTGCCTTCTGCTCTCGATATTGCAAAGCATGATATTCACGTTGGGCTCAATCCTGATATTCTGTGGTGCCTTGCGAGTGTACCAATAGGCCAGTGTTGAAATAATTTTATCCGGAATTGCATTCGCTACTTTATTGGTAAAATAAATTACCGAACCACTCGGGACATCTCCGTATTTTTTGTTTAAGGCTTTACAATTATCGCACTGGCAATATTGATCGTTATCGTTTTGACTCACAGACCAATAAATTGCTAAAGGCTTTTCAGCAATTTTCTTTCTAAGATTTTCGATCAATACATCAGCAACTTCCTGGTTCGATAAACAGAGTTGTGTTGCCGGCTGACGCACGCCTTTTATCAGCGAGTGGTATTCCGGATGGCTCGCTCCGTATTCCTGTGGAGGCACCAATGTACCGAAAGTATGAACGAATAAACCCCAATCGCTCCTGGATGAAAGCTTGTTCCAGTCAGAGTATTCCTGGTCACCAAACTGGCTGTATGATGTAGTGCGGTATTTTATGAGAGGATTAAATAGTAATTCTTTTTTTGGGAAACGAATGTCCTCAGTTTTGGGAATCAACACATAATCCGGCGCTAATTTTCTGAAACCCAATCCTTCGAGAAAATCATAAACACCGTAGAGAACGCCCTTTTTATTTCCGCCGGCTATCACCAAATTGCTGCCATTCGATTTGTAGACATATCCATCCGCGTCGATCTTTCCAAAGTCAACTTTCTGCACTTTTGCATACTTAGTTTTTCCAATATAGATTGCGTTTTTTCCATTGAATTCATTTTCGGGAACAACAACAATTTCCGACGCTGCGACTTTGGATAGATATTGCTGAAGCTGCTGTGCGGCCTGCTTTTCAACCTCATCTGCCTGGCCCGATACAACAATTTGAAGGTCTGAAATTTTTGTAGTTATGAAATTATAATTGCTTTTTTCATCAGGTGGAAATGAACTTACAAAGCCCGGTAGAACGGCCATGCCCGCTGCCAACAAGCCTGAATTTTTCAAAAACCGAAGCCTGGTAATATCGGTACTTTTCTTTGTGTCATTCATTGCTGTCTTGGTTTATTGCTAGTTTATAAAGTTCTTACCATAAAGGTAAGCTAAGCAAAGAATGGATCGCCTTTCAAAATATATTGAGAAGAATTTTTCCTCATTGGAATTCGAATTATATATTTGGATCACCCGCATGACGGCTCTACATTTGAATAGTATCAGCCTGCAAAATTTTCTCACGCACTACTTGCCATTCTAATTTTTTTCCCAGCGGTATATCACCTGATAATCCATACACTACACACACTACGAAAGAAGTAATTGTGAAATCCAGCCGAAAAAAAGAGTCCGAAAAATATCAGTCATTTCATAGTTTGCTATGTTAGATAGGAACTTGCTCGTACTTGTAAAAACGAGCGGGAAGTGTTTCATTGGAGAAAGTTGCTGGCCTCTTCATTTCAATGAAGCTGGTCTTGCTTTACGATAGTAAGGCAAATTTTAGTTCCCCTTCCTATGGAACTTTCTACATGAAGCTGCCCGTTTATCGAAGCGGCACGGCCACGCATTGCTGCGAAACCTGACGTAAGTTTTTTCTGCGTTACATCGAAGCCTTTGCCGTCATCAATAATGCAAAGTTCGAGTTTATCAATTGTTTCATTCACGGTAATAGTTACGCTTGTAGCTTTCGCGTGTGCAAGCACATTGGACAGAGATTCCTGGCAAATTCTGAAAAAGTCGATCTTCATTTCATGTGTCAGACTATCTTCCTGGAAATTGCTTTTGAGATGGCAGGGTATTTCATTCAGTATGGAAAAATCGTGGCACAACCATTCAAGGGTGTCTTTCAATCCAAAATAATCCAACATATTTGGACTAACTGAAAAGGAAATCCTTTGAATTTTTTTTATGAGCAGTTCCGACACGGCCATTACATGGTCAATCCTGTCTTTTGTAATACTATCGAGACCGGATGAGTTTTTCGCAACCCAATTTAAGTCCAGCCTGACCACGGCAGCCAACTGCGCTAATTCTTCGTGCAACTCATACGCAAAATATTTTCTATCTTTTTCTATACTACTTTTAAAATGGGATGCGAGACCTTTTGCCCGTTTGAAATTTTCTTCTGTTTCTTTTTCTGCCTGCTTTCTATTTGAAGCATCTTTTGCGATAGCAAACACTACCTCATCTTCGGGGAAATAAATCGATGTCCAATCAAGCCATATAATCTTTCCATGCTTCGTTATATAACGGTTCTCAAAGTTTTTCAACGCTTCACCGGCAAGCATTGCATCCCTGGTCTTTTGGGTGGAATCTTTATCTTCATTGTAAATAAAAGAGGCTATAGGCCTCGCAAACAATTCCTCTTCACTATATCCCAGCTTTTCGATTACGGCGGGGTTCACTTTTTTAAAATAGCCATCTTTACTTGCTATGCACACCAGGTCGGGGGTTCTTTCAAAGAAAACAAATAAATCAAAGCTGGAGTTTTTAAGGTTGACCATGTTCAAAATTTGCCCAAATATATCCTCATAAAAACAAATCAAACAAGAGTCGTAATAGCAGAATTGCACTTCCCGATATGGATAGGTTTAATTATTGAAACCCTTCCGGGCATGAATAACACTCCCTGTATTAAAGAAATATTCTTCAATACATTTTCCGGGTAACTCCGTTTATCGATTATTGAACCCAAAAATGGCTAAAACAGAAACAGCGGACTGTTTTATTTTCTCGATTTTCCCAGCGCTCTCGTCTCTGCATCATCGAGCACAGGGGTGACCGTCGCGTCAAGAATTGAGTTCCAGTTAAGAGCCCAATTTGCCATCGCCACCGGATCGTCAGACTCAAAAATAGCTACACCAGTGCCACCTGCTACATCATGCCACCGACCGATCAGCTTTATATTCTCTCCCAAATCTGCTTTCTCATCCTCAGTGGTCATGGCAGAAAATCCTTTAAGGGCATCCTGTCTTTTTTCCTGGTGAAGACGCCAGGTCAACATAAATTTCATGATATTTATTTTTAGTTGTTAATAAACTTGATAAAGAGAGAAAGCAAAGATTGATAAGCTATTGAATTGATTTTTGGGAAGAGATGTTAGTTCCAAAAAACTCCTTCAAATCGCGGAGCATGTTTAACAAGCGGTCACTAACAAGATAAACATTTTGTTGGAGGTATAACGTTTTAATTCAGGGCTATACAAATTCGGATATAAGAGACCTCTGAAAAATGAACGAAGTTCTGTGAAGATTTCGTGTGATAAATTAATTCGAACTAATGAAATCGTTCGCTTTCATCGGCTGATGGCTTTACCATACACTTCAATCCAATCCAGCCGGGAACAGGCATCACTCTGACCGCCTCTCATCAAATCAGTGAAACCGATTTCGTCAACTTTTTTAAGATCCGGATTGCTCACTTCTTTTCCTTCGATAATAGAATTGATATCCAGCGTATGCCATTGTATATCCGATAAATTGAATTCATGAATACGCCAGTCTTTTGATTCACCGTCGCTTTTATCACTCACCAGCCAGGTTCCGTCGGCAAGTTTAAGAATGATGTGAAGACACCGGAATCCCACCTGCTTTGATCGCCATTTAATCTTTGCATATTCACTTAGATCAACATAAGATCGCCTGCTTTTTAAAGTCACCGCCCAATTGTCAAGACATAAGCCTGACCAGATATAATAAGGATCATCCGAAGGTGTCTCGTGGTGACTTTTTTTAATGCTGTCTGCGCCGCCGCCATACAATCCCAGGACGAGATCTTTATTCACTACATGATCCTCCGTCACGGGAGTTGCTGCCGGTGTTTCCTTCCAGTCTTCCTTGAAAAAAAGTGAGGGACGATATTGCGCCGTGCAAGTTGTTACAGTTGAGATCAGCATTGCGCCGATAAGAAAAATTTGCATTTGTATTATGTTGCGCAGAAGGAAATATTTTGAATTCATACTGATTTATAATTTTTTTGAATTTAGTTCCATAGCTAATATGGTACGGGTTGGTGGAAAAATCATCACTTAAAATAAGTTCTATAAACTGATATTGCAAACTTGCCTGGAATTCAGAATTCTGGAAAAATTAAATGATTAGTTTCTATTAATCCATTCCGTTCAGAATCACTTTCACAATTTCATCAGTGTCTCCATCAAAATGATGCCCACCGGGCAATACTTCACGTGTATATCTTCTCAACTTGATTTCATTTGCAGGCAGATGCTTGTCATCACTTGCCGTTACGATTACGATTTTATCGTTCAAAAGTTTATTCAATTCGGACACTACATCCATGCTTCGCTTTGTATTTTCTCCAAAAATATCGGACCAGTGAATTTCGAAATCTGTATTTCCTGAAGAAGCCATCAAATAAGAAACTAATAGTTTCTCATGCATATCCTTGGGCAACCTGCTTATGATAAATGGAACAACGTCGGCACCGAAAGAATATCCAATCAAAACAACTTGTTGATTTTTTCTGCCGGCTAATCTTTTAATTAGATAATTATTTATATCGGATGCCGTTTGTTGCGGTGTCTTTTTGTCCCAGAAATAGGATTTAGAATTTAGTGCGACAACATCGTAACCCTTTTTATTTAATTTGTCACACAAGGTGATTGAAAATTTATTAAGGCCGCCATCGCCTGATAAGTAAAATAGCAGCGGCTTATCATGTGCAAAAGTTGTCCATTCCCGGACGGGAAAACTTTCTGCGTTGGCAAACGAAATACATAAAGGTGACAGTAATAAACAGAGCAGGATTTTTTTCATATTTTTTAAAATCAAGGTTGCATTATTTTATTCAGCGCGGCAGGCAATTGAAGCAAATCATAATCGCTCTCATATACAAGAAATTTGTTTTCCCAAATAGTCGCATATTTTTCTTTAAAATCACGCAACCCATGATAGTGTTTAAAGCGTTTTAATTTTTTACCCGCAAATTTTATAAGTTGTTCGGCGGGGCTGTTTGGCTCTCCGATTCCCGTCATCGGCACAAGCCCCAAATTAATATATTGGCAATTACTTTCTTTTGCATATTCGATCATCTTTATAATCAACGCATCCATGCATCCACCGGGTGCTTCAGTTGTTTTCCTGATAAGATCATACGTGCATTCAAAAGGAGAATAATCTGGTATAATATTAAGAAATGCAGCAACATTTCCTTCTTCATCTGAAACAGTAATCACATCCTGGTGTATTATCTCTTTCGCGTCAAACATTCCTTGTGAGAAAACCTGTTCTTCTTTATCAAAAGCATCAAGCCATTCATCAGAAACGTTTTTAAGCTTTATCACAAGTTCACTTGGCAGCGGAGCCTTATACACAGCAGCTACGTACCCTTTTTTCTGAATGCTGTTTAGTGCGTTGCGCAAGGATTTCCTATCCTTCCCTTCTAATTTAAAATTTGCTGCATCTAGTATAGCTTCCTGCCCGATGATCATTTTTTGTTTACGCAATTGATTAAACCATAAAATGCTGTTTTCATCGACGCGATAAAAAGCAGTCCGCAAACCCATTTTGCTGCATTGCTTATAAAATTCCGTCATCACTTCCAACTTATTTTCCTCAGCGCAAACAGGCTCTTCCAGCACTATTGCAAAGCCATTTGCGATTCGGTAGGAAACAAAGGCGTCGTGAATATCAGAAAAGAAAAAAAGTTTGTCTTTATAAATTTTAAAATAATCTACAGACGAATTTCCGTATTGCGACAGTAAAAATTTTGCCTTTTCCCTTGCTGGTTCATTTGAAGATTCTATCCTGATAAATGGTTTAATCAGCGTAAATAAAAGAAAGCCCCAACTCAAAAAACCCAGCACGTGTATCAACATAATAAACTCGCGGCCAAAAGGCGTAAGCGGATGTAACTCTTCTCCCCCACCCAATAGAAAAATTTGCATGGTCGCAATCAACGACTGCTTCCAGGTAAAGTCGATGCCGAAATGCTTTACATCTATAAAATAAAAACCTGAGTAACCAAAAATTAAAACTGACACAAAAACGATGATTACCGATAGTACACCGAGCCGTATCCATTTAATGCTGCTCCGAATCCGGTATTGACTACGGCTCAATAATAACAGAACAATAATAATTCCTGCAAACGTAGCCTCTTCATAATCGAATGCTTTGGCCAGGTTACCAACCAACGATAATACCGAAAGAGCCAAAGCGATACGCCATGCATTTTTTAAACCTTTAAACATAAACGCGGAGGTAATGATCAATGCCAGCCCAACAAATAAGACAAGAACATTGGATGCGTTGATTGCTTCGAGAGGCAGAAATTCCCTGATTAATTTAAGGCGAATGTGCAACGGTGGAGTTACCACCGATACAATGTTTATCAGTCCCTGCGCAAAAATCAGCAAGGCTGGAACAATTCTGATAAAGAGATTTTTCCCCCGCCACGCATACGCTAAAATGCCAAAAGCCATAGGAAGCCAAAACTCAAAAAGCCGGTAGAGAACCGTGATTGATAGCGCCTGTACTGTTGAATAGCCATATCTTTCCAGGATATAAACTAGTGACAATTCTACTGCGCCAAGTCCCCGAAGAAAAGGCGATGTGATCATTAATAAAACAGAAACAATATAGGCGATGGCTGCCACGGTAAATGAAGCATGCAGGCCCAAGGCAAGCATGGCAATATAAATGTGGAACATGCCGCTTAGCTCTACGCCTGTGGAAAAAGAAATAGTTCCCACATACTTTTTAGTATTGACGTCAGCTGAAAATAATTCATCAATAAACGGGGCAATTTTTGGAAACTTGCTTTCTATAATTCGATATAATTTTCCCTTCGCTTTCAGGGATTTTGCGCCCCAGGCAATCGCTGTTAATGTGCAAACAACAAGAATCAATCCGACCCAGGCACTTCCCAAATGCTTATCTGCAGACAAAGCAAAAAGGACAATAACCGGAAGACCGACCAGGAAGACAGTAAACAAGCCCGCGAAAGCGTACAAGCCACTCGCCTGGTGGATCTGGGTTTTATTAAATTCACTCTTCCGTAGTTGTGATGGCGTGTAGGCTAATGAACTTACACCGCCTGCAGGTAAGAATATGCTCAGGAGGTTTCTCTTTAAAAAGAGTTCAATTGCATCCTGCCATTTCAGCGAAAGCCTGATTGAAGAAAAACTGGTTACATACATCCCGCTTTGTAGAAATACATAAAGGAAAGTTACCGCGAGACCGACCGTAAGCCATCGACCATCTGCATTTTTAATGTTTGGAATTATCTGTAAAAGCTCTCTTCGTTCGCTTCTAAAAAAAATGAACGCAAGCAATATCATCAATACTGCCAGTATTTCCCTCCAATACGGCTTGGGAGAAAATGATTTGAATTTCTTATCTAAAGCCTTAAACTTCAGGTGTCTTTTTTTAGCAAAGGTATGGAATCAAAAATGCTGATGTCGCAGCTTAGTCTTTACCGAATAATTCTTAAACGACTATAAGGAAAAATTGTCTGAGTCCTTTCGTTCACAAATGAGATTAGGGGATGTTTATCAGTTACTTTTTTAATTTATTGATAGTATAACAAATAATTTTATTAGCCAGACTATCTCCGGATACTGATTTTATTTCACCCAGATTCAACTCATATATTCGATCTGATTTTAAAGCAGCCAATGTTAGTGACACTTTTTTCCTATCAGGTGAAACCTGAACATTTGTAACAGGGATAGATTGTACATCAAAGAGATCAGATCCATATTGCCAATGATATTCGTAATAATAGCTTCTAAAATTATAATTACCAATCTGCATAGCTGACGTTTTATCAACAGGTTTAGTGAAAGTTAAATCAAAACCAGTGGGCGTAAGATTCATGCTATAGATATCCATTGGCGCTTTACCTGTATAGACAATGCGTTGAATTCCTAAATCCCCGGGAAAGCCATATTGAACATGGCCCACCCATAAACTACCGTCAGGAGCAAAAGCCAATCGATTATTCCCCTGACGTAAATCTTTGCTATCGAACAAAGGAATACAGGCACCTTGCAGAGCACCTCCTACGTTTTCCATCATTACACGAACTATGCGTCCTTTTTCCATTTCTCCTAAAAGCATTTGTCCGGAAAAAGGGCCAAATTTTCCATCCGTATTATCACAAAGAGGCTGCGTAAGGGAATTGCCAATAATTTCATATGGAAATAAAACACTTGCTTTTGTTCTCATTTTATTTAATTCATCAACAGGAATTTTAAAAGGATCTCCTCCTGACCAATTTTTGGTCCAGGGAAGACTGGACGGATGGCCATAAAATTTGCCTTTTTCTACGTGATATATACCATTAGTACCAACCCATCCACCCTGGTTATCTATACAAAATAAATTTCCTTCCAGATCAAAGCCTAAACCATTTGGTGACCTGAAACCGCTGGCATAGGGTTCTAAGATTCCACCCGGAGTCAATTTTAATATCCATCCACGGTAGGGTACAGCCGAATATTTTTCCTGCTTATCTACTAACGTCGAAGTATCTAGTTTACCCCTCACTTCTTTCATAATAGTTCCGGCATGAGATGCGGTACTAAGAGCAATAAATAAATTGCCGTCATCATCTTTTACAGGGCCGTAATTCCACTCATGATAATTCCCACTCATCCCAAAATCATTAGTCAC
>JBBSPT010000018.1:0-15461 GCA_038258515.1 Chitinophagales bacterium
ACTTATGATGTTGACATGGAAGTACACGCAGACATCAATACAAATCCACATTTTAAAAGCAACGAGGCGCTGCGCGAAGCAATGGGTTATATTCTCGGAATGGGATTTGCTTTTAAGGCTAAGCCCGAAGCATTTGCCAGCAGCAGTTGCGCAAACAAAGTTGTAAACTAAATAGCTGCTCCGACTGGACTTTAAAGTGCGCTTCTCTACCCACTTTTAAACTCTTCATTTTTTTCCGCAATGAAGTTTAGAATTTTTTCCCTTCCCGATTTCTTGACTGAGCTTGTTACGAAATGATGTGGCAAAAACTGCACAATGTCTTTCAGGGTATTCAAAAAATCTTTTACATTTTTACTCACTATTCTTTGTTTCTCTTTATCCGATTTTGTAAAGATTAACGCAAAAGGAATATCCCATGAAATCAGGTTCTCAAGAAATGCTATATCAATTTTTTGTGGTTCGTGCCTTGAATCAACTAATATAAAAACATTGACCAGGTTTCCACGTCTTCGCAAATAGTTTTCAATCATCTGTTCCCATCTTCTCCTGTTTGATAGTGAAGTTTTGGCAAAACCATAACCGGGCAAATCGACTAGGTACCATTCTGTTTCACTGCGGGATTCTATTGATTCCGCGCTGGTAATTTTAAAATGATTGATCATTTGTGTTTTTCCGGGAGAGTTAGAAGTCTTAGCAAGCTTTTCATTATTGCAAAGCATATTCAGCAATGAAGATTTGCCCACATTACTTCTCCCGATAAACGCATACTCAGGCCTGTCTGCAGCCGGACAATTTTCAACCGACGGACTGCTGATAAGGTATGTCGCGTTTTTAATATGCATGCAGGCGCAAGTTACAATACAAAGCGGCCATTAAGCGCCTGTGGAAAATCAAAAATAAACGTGAAAGAATCACGTGCACAACCCGTTATAATCGCAAAAAACTATCTTTGGAGGCGATGAGTAATTACAGTCATGATTCCATTGTTCCTTTCCGGCATTCCGCCGAAAACAAAAAGAAGCAGGTGGAAAATATGTTTGACAAAATCGCTTTTCGTTACGATTTTCTAAATCGCTTTTTAAGTGCTGGCATTGACAGGAGATGGCGAAGAAAAGCGCTGAAACAATTGAGGCCGTTACAGCCCAAAACAGTGTTGGATGTAGCTACTGGTACTGGCGACTTTGCGATACTGTGTGAAAAAATTCTAAATCCTAAAAAAATCGTTGGAATAGATATCAGCGAAGCAATGTTGGAACTTGGCAGAAGGAAGATCAGGAAAATGAATCTTGATCATAAAGTTACTCTGGTGCGTGGAGATGCAGAGGCAATTTTTTATGAGGAAAACTCGTTTGATGCTGTAACGGTGGCGTTTGGAGTTAGAAATTTTGAAGACCTCGAGAAAGGTCTTTCGGAAATAAAAAGAGTTTTAAGACCCGGAGGGAGACTTTTAGTGCTTGAATTTTCAAGGCCATCTCTCCCAGTGATAAAGCAGTTCTACAACTTTTATATGAAATATGTTACGCCAGGAGTTGGCAAACTGATTTCGAAAAACAATGAAGCTTATAAATATTTAAATAATTCTGTTCAGCATTTTCCTGAACGGGAAACATTCACTCAAATTTTAAAAAAATTAGACTATAGAAACGCTTTCTACAAAACATTGAGTTTAGGTATATGCACCATTTATTGCGGGGAAAAATAATTTCACTGTTACTGTTTTCCATGTTTTGTTCTGCGGCGTCAATGGCACAGTTGCGCAATGTCGTGAACCAGGAAGACCACGACGATAAACCGTACCACTTCGGAATAAATCTCGGGTATAATAAGTCTCATTTTTCCTTTACCCACCATCCCCGTTTTTTAGAGTATGATTCTATCATGGATGTTGAAAGCATCAATAGCACGGGGATAAACCTTGCCTGGCTGGTAAACATGCGCATAAGCAATCACTTCGATCTGCGGCTGCATCCCCTTGATCTCACCTTTTCAGAAAAGGCATTTTTATATACGGAAAATTATACGCCTGACACAAACGTTACAAAAAAAGTCCAATCGATAACCCTAAGTTTTCCTGTTCACATAAAATTCAGCAGCGACCGGATAAATAATTTCAAAGTTTATACAATTGCCGGTGGAAAGTTTGATTATGATCTCGCAAGTAATGCCGGGGCGCGGAAGGCGGAAGATCTCATTAAATTAAAAAGTTCTGACCTTAGTTTGGAAGTGGGTATGGGATTGCATATTTATTTCCCTTATTTCGTTTTATCACCAGAGATAAAGCTTAGCAGTGGCATCGTCAATCTTCACAGCCGGGATCCGGATCTGCGCTATTCAAATGTGATTGATAAAATAAATTCAAAAATGATCACTTTCTCTTTAACCGTAGAGTAAGCATTGCAGCTACTTTAGCACTACATCATAAATTCTCTTGTATTTCTCAACCGCTTTTTCAAGAGCATAATATTCTCTTGCGGCGTTCCTGATTTCTGCCGAACGATATTTATTCGTGTTTGATGAAATTGAACTAAATATTTTATTGGCAGTTTCCTGAAGAGACTCTTCCTTAAAGTCATTCAACACCATGCCAGCGTTGTATTTCTGCACGATTTCTGCAACATCGCCCACGCCGGAATTTGTAATTACGGGAATACCCATTGCCATAATTTCTCCATGCTTCGTCGGCGAGGATGACTGCTTCGAATAACATGGCTTTATAAAAAACATTGCGAACTCACTTAGTGAAAGAAACAACGGAACCTGTGAACGTTCTGCATGTGACACTATAATTTTTTCCCTCGGAATTTCAACACTGTCTGCAATTTTAAAAATGATCTCCTCTTCATAGGGAGTTATAAAGAGGAATTTTGCGTTCCCTATCTTCTCAGAGATAATCTTGCAAAATTTCATCATTTCATCTGTCAGGTACCAACCACCAATCGATCCAAGATAACTGATAACACAATCTGTTTCCGATAGGCAATATTTATTCCTTAATGTTTCAACTTCAACCGCATCGATTTTAGCAGGATCAAAAAGA
Source organism: Chitinophagales bacterium (assembly GCA_038258515.1). Taxonomy (GTDB): domain Bacteria; phylum Bacteroidota; class Bacteroidia; order Chitinophagales; family Chitinophagaceae; genus Ginsengibacter. The sequence goes on from JBBSPT010000018.1 coordinate 3,038, forward strand.
TCCATATCAACGCTGCATGGAATTACTTCCAATGGAGTTGATTGTATAAATCCTTTTGAATTTCTAATAATTTTCTCAGCCACATAAGTAAGACAAACTATGCCATCACATCTTTTCAGTTCTTCTTCCTCCTGGCGTTTAAAAAAATTATAAATCAATCGATAAAAAACATTCGTCTTATTCCACATTCCACCCTCCACGCGGCTATCAGCGTAGAACTCACGTATGTCATGCATGAATTTTATTCCAAATTTTTTTTTCATCCATAAACCAATCAATGCCGGAACTCCTGCACGGGTGTGAACCATATCGAAATGTTCCTTAACGTGTAGTTTCTTTGCTTTCCTCTTTAGCATTTTCACATCATACACCGAAGAAATTACGGGGGGATTTTTATGATAGGGAATAGGAGCCCATTTTATTGAATGGGATTGCAATTGAGAGGCTATCTGATCTTTGTAGCGATCATACCTTACAGGCTTTTCACAGCTTAATATTGTAAAATGAAATCCGCATTTTGTAAGACCTACAAGGTAGGGTATCACCTGGCTCTGACCCAATGGATCGGTCATACCATCGTAAGAAATGAACAGGATATTTTTTCCGGCAATCATGCAGCAACGCTATTTTCTTCAAGCCACCAATGTAACACAATTATCACCCAAAGCCTGTTGAACAAATACTCGCGACCTGCGGCGTATTCCTTTTTTAATTTTTCAACTTCCAAAGGATTTAGAAATTGATATTTATTTATTATTTCAGTAGAAGCATATTTCCCGACCAGATAGGACAAATCAGTCTTCAGCCACTTTCTCAGGGGAATGCTGAATCCCCACTTAGGTCTTTCGAATATCTTTTTCGGTAGCTCCTCAAATAACACGCGCTTCAATAAGTACTTCATTTGAGAGCCTTTTATTTTCAGCCTGCTATCGAGATTAAATGCGAACTCAACAATTCTTGGGTCGAGAAGTGGCACCCGGATTTCCAGAGAGTAATGCATGCTGGCTCTGTCCACTTTCACAAGCAGATCGTCGGGCAAATAATATTTATAATCCCAGAGGGACTGCTTTTCCACTGCCCTTAGCTCACGGTTCGTTTCATAAATTCTGTTTTCATTCTCGAAATCGAAAACAGGGCAACTTAAAATATCCTTCAACTCGTTTTCGCTAAAAAAATATTGTTCCTGCGAAAAAATATGACTTCGCAAATTTTTACTATTGTCATATCCAAAAAGGCCACCTGCCCGGCGATACCTGTCGCTTAATAATTTTGATCCGACAAAAAGAGGATACCGAAGTAACGAGAGGTGTTTATTATCCAGAACACTAGCCCACCTGTAAGCTCCGTAACCCATAAATAATTCATCACCACCATCACCACTCAGCGCAACCGAAACAAATTTTTTGGCAAGCCTGCTTACCATCATCGTGGGCAAGGCTGATGAATCAGCAAAAGGTTCATCATAAACGGGTAGAAAGCTATTGATCAGCTCCATGACTTCCTGTTCCTTTACAGAAAATTCATGATGGTTTGTCTTTAAGTACCGGGCCACTTCGATTGCGTATTTTGATTCATTGTATTTCCCATCGGCAATCGCAATACTAAACGTGTTTATTTTATCGGAAGATACTTTTGAAGCAATTGCTGTCACCAGACTGCTATCCACTCCACCGCTTAGGAAAGTTCCAATAGGGACATCGCTTATCAATTGCTTTTCTACGGAATCGTAAAGCAAAGACTTCAATTCTTCCCTGGCGGAAGTTTCATCAACGATCACCTTTTCGCCCATTTTAGATTCTATATTCCAAAAAGAAAAAATCTTGTTTCGAAATCCCGAAAGGCAATGAGGTGAGATCTTTATTTGTAAAAAATGTGCGGCAGGAAACTTTTCTACGTTCTCAAAAATGGTAAGCGGATGAGGAAAAAAGCCCAAATGTAAAAAATACGGTATCGATTTTTTGTTTATGCGAAGCCGGTCCTTTCTTATTGATTGGATGGATTTCAACTCGGAAGCAAAAATAAAATCATCTCCATCCTGGAATATGAACAAGGGCTTAATGCCTGTATGATCCCTGCAGAGTGTCAGCACTTTTTCCTGCAAATCATAGATAGCAAAGGCAAACATTCCGTTTAATTCTTTTAAACACTGGGTTCCAAAAGTGGCGAAAAATTCAACTAACACTTCAGTGTCGCAGGTTGTTTGCAGAGAGGCGCCTTTATCAGGAAGTCTCTGTTTTAGCTCGTGAAAATTATATATTTCTCCATTGAATACAATGACGAATCTACCGTCCTTGCTATACATTGGTTGATTGGCATTATTGGAAAGATCGAGGATTGATAAGCGCCTGTGTCCCAATCCGACTTTTTCATCATCACTGAAATAGAAGCCTTCGGCATTTGGGCCACGATGTTGCAGCAACGTATTGGCCACTTTAAGTTGATCCGGCCTGATTTCATTTTTTAGTGAGATATAACCCGAGATGCCACACATAAAAATAGTTAAGCAACGATCATTTTGTTTTTAGATAATCCAGGAAACACTTCATCGTAAACAGTAAAAAGTTCATCTAAATAAAATTCTTTGGTATAAAACTTCTCTGCAACACCTGCCGCCCTGGTTGCAAGTTCGGTGAGATTACTACCATCTGAGAGAAGATTTTTTACGATCTGTACGAACCGGGTTGCGTCGAAGGGATCAAAGAACAATGCATTCCTATGTGATACTTCCTTAAGCACTTTCAAATCAGTCAAAAGAAGAGGAAGACCGGTCGCCATCGCTTCGGCTGCTGAAATACCAAAACCCTCGATGTAAGAGCACATTACGTAAGCATCATAGTGACAAAGAACTTCGTAAATTTTGCTATTGCTACCTTTTAATTTTATTGCAAGACCAAATTGATCGATTTGTTTCTGTAATGATTCACGCTCTGGACCTTCCCCGTATATATCCAGCGAAACAGGATCATTAATCAGCAATTTAAATGCTTCGATCATGAGCTGGTAATTTTTCACATTTTTCAAATTTCCCACAGCAACTAATTTTATTTCGTGACGGCTGATCGCTAAATTCTTCTTATGGCCAAAAAACTTTTCATTTACAAAATTGGGAATGACCCGCGTTCTACCCTTGGCTCCGCTGGACCTTAAGTAATCCTGAAGCACTTCTTCTGTTGGCGAAATAATATAATGACTTTTCCGGTAAGTGTATCTATCTAACAATAAAGTATAGCCGCTGTACCATTTAAGATGATAGACTCCGGAAGACATAACGGTTGCAAGGCTGCAAACATAGGGAACTCTTTTGCCACAAGCCATTCTGGCAACAATACCACTCCAGTAAAGGAAAGAATGAACAATCTGTACATCGTGGGTTTTGATAATTGTTTTCAGTCTCCCCGCTGCCGAAATCATTTTCCACTTACTCGTTATATCGAGACAATATCGGTGATCAAAATACAATTCTTCTTTTGAAAAAGCATCTCCCGGCCCGAGTGTGACTATGATGACATTGTACCTGGAGTATATTTCTTTAAGAGGAGACACCATCATGATTTCCGCGCCACCGCGCTCCAGGGAGTCTATAATATAAAGTATGGTCGGCTTCATAAATATACCCTATTGCAAATTTTTTTTCCACTGCTTATAACGTTGAAGTCCGCCCAGCGCTCCGATCAATTTATTGTTGACAGGTGTGATCATCGAATGGTTTGGCAAAAGATAAAAAATAAAAATCCAGGCTTTTTCAGTCAGCCGGGACAATTCAAACAACAGCCGCTGTCTTCCGCGATAGCTTTTATCCTCAACCGGCATTGCCAGGCCAGCCCTGACCGCATAAAACTCTGAGCCAAAGCCATCAAAACTTCTTTTGAGAAAGTTATCCATCTCAAGCCTGTCGCTATGATTATGCTGTAGTGTAACATCAAACACAATATTGATTGGGATGCCGAGCCTGTTTAGCCTTGACGCAAAATCAGCATCCTCTCCCTGGAATATCATTTTTTCATTATAACCGCCTGCACGGCGGAAAATTTCCTTATGCATTACAAGTGAACAACTCGCGATTGAGTTGTATTGATAGAGCCCCGATTCCGGCTTCTGTTCTTGTTTATGCAAACGTCCCCAAAGCGTATGATAATCTGAAGCGACAAGGTATCTCCCGATTTTCGATTGATTGAGGAGCTTCTGCAGAGCCGGAGGATACTCCCAATTAAAAAAGTAAACGCTTTCATTCATTGCACTTTTTTCGTGAAGGTTGTTTTCTATCCAATTAATTGCATGGATGTCAATCCACATATCATCGTCTACAAAAAACAAAACTTCACCAAACGCCTTTTCAGCTCCAAGGTTTCGCGCTGAGGAGACACCTCTTTTTGGATTATCATAATAGCGAAGTTCGCCAGCGATAGATGAAGGAATATCCAAAGAAGCATCTCCATCATTTACAATGATGATTTCAACATTTCGGTTTTTAACAGCAACCAAAGCTTCTCTTACAGACTCCCATAAAATCTTCTCCCGATGTCTTGTGGCAATTATGACGGAGATTTTAATGCAATTCATTGGATCGCCCAGGTTTAAATTTATTATGGCTAACGCGATTCATTTTTAATTGCGTAGATCATTCCGGAATGGAACAAACTTGAAGTGCTCTCTATGATGTTGAAATTGCTCGCTTTCAAGCAGGCGACAATATTGACTGGCTTTATTTCATGCCATTCAATAAAATACACATCAGCAAAAAGGATGAGTGAGCTATCAAACAACGAATCCATTATCTGGTATTCTGCACCTTCCGTATCCATTTTACATACAACAAAATTATTTTCAAGTCCCTGTTTCAACTTTGAAATTTCCTGGCTCGCAGATTTCAATTGCATCAATTCGCTACTGATCTCGCCGACCAAATATCCCTCAGATTTCGGCAGACCGTTAATACCCATCCTTCCCTTTTCTTTGGCAGAATAGTCCACCCTTATTTCTGAGTCTTCAGCAGCAAGCCCGAAATTGTTTGCCGTTATTTTAGATGAAACTGCTGGATTTAGTTTAATGTTTTTTTCAGCCATTGAATAGGTCGGCTTGAAAGGTTCGAAAGAAATTACTTTCTCCACATTATCCTTTGACGCATAAAATAAGGTTGTGATTCCCACATTCATTCCGATGTCAATTAATGCTATTGGTTTTGTGGTGGGTGTAATCAAATTGTAAACGCCTTCAAGAAACACTTCGCTCAAAATAAATAGTTCTTCCTCATCATTGATGGTAAACTGAACAAAATCATTTTTTGCAATTAGTTCGTCATCTTCATTTACCAGGAAATTAAATCCCGCTCTTTTTTTCAACTGTAATGCACAATGGTATCTTTCTAAAATCGGCGCTAAATGGGCCCGGGAAATCTGTACGTCCAGCTCTTTAAAATAAATTGAGTCGCCCCGTTTCTCATAAACATCCTTGCCAATATGATATTGCGCCAGGTTATTGCCCAAAGATGATGGCGTTCTTTGAAACTTAAGACCGAATACCCTGGCAAAATCATGAGCAGCTTTTTTCGTCGCTTTCATCATGCAATTTTTATTTTGTTCATGAGTTCAACGTGGCCTCTGTACTGAGAAAGATAAGGCTTCACCTGCGGATGTTGAGGCAGGCCAGGCTTGATCCTCACCCGGTGAATATCCATTACTTCCTTTCTTACTTCATTTATTACATAAAATAAACCGAGTGAATATTCACCTTCAACAAGATTTATGTTTTCCACTTTTGCTTTCAGCGACAAGAAGTTTCCGTCGCGCTCAAAATACTTTATGAAAGGCCTTAAATCGATAATGCTTACCCTAACACCTTTTTCACTAAATATCAATAAGCAAAAATCCTGTATCTCCGGGGATTTGTCTCCCTTAGTCAACAGTTGAATAGTAAAGTTGAAATCTTCGCCTGAAACAATTTCAACTGGTTCGAAAGCAAATTCATGAAGTTCAACATCGTCAACAAGCTGTATCGGACTAAAAACTATATTCCTCTCTCCATTCAAATAATTTCCAATCAGGCGATGCGTTTCCCCGTCTTCTTTCAATACTCCATTGCTTAGAATAACTGCCCTGTTACAGAGTTGCTCTATTGCGTTCATATCATGACTTACAAAAATCACCGTTCTGCCACTCCTGCTTATGTCATTCATCTTGCCAAGACATTTTTTCTGAAATTCAGCATCTCCTACGGCGAGCACTTCATCGATTATAAGAATTTCTGGTTCCAGGTGAGCTGCTACAGCAAAGGCTAAACGAAGTTGCATTCCGCTGCTATATCTTTTCAATGGTGTATCTAAAAAATCTTCTATCCCGCTAAAATTAACAATGTCGTCGAAGTGTTTTTGAATTTCAAATCTTCTCATCCCAAGAATGCTACCATTCATAAAAATATTTTCACGCCCGGTCAGTTCAGGATGAAACCCTGTGCCCACCTCGAGCAAACTCGCTATTCGGCCGCGGCAAACAATTTTCCCTTTCGTCGGTGGAGTAATCTTGCTCAGTATTTTAAGAAGTGTGCTTTTGCCTGCGCCATTCTTTCCAATAATTCCAATGCTTTGTCCGGGATATACATCGAAGCTGACGTTATCCAATGCCAGGAATGTATTAGCCGTTTTCTCCCGTTTACGGAAAGGATTTGAAATTGAATCCCTTAACGCCAAATAACTTTCATTCCTTCTTCCAAGTTTGAATTCTTTCGTTATCTGTTGTATTTCCAAAATAGGTTTCATACTATCAGGCTAAATCAGCAAAATATGCTTCTGTTTTTCTAAAAGTGATAACTCCGGCTATAAGCAATAAAACTGCCATCACGCTGCCAATTGCAATGGTTTGCCAGTTTACCTCCGTACCGGTAAATATGCTCCTGCAAAGCTCAATAGCCGCTGCGATCGGGTTCGCTTTCATTAATCCATTTAGCACAGGATTAGTGAAGGCTTTCGCGGAATATAGCACCGGGTTGGCGAAAAGTAAAAACTGGATCATGAAAGGCAACACGTATTGAAAGTCTCTGTATTTAACATTCAAAGAAGATAACAAAGTGCCGAGGCCAAATGTGGTTACAACCGTGATCAGAATACTTAGCGGCAGATAAAGGATCAGCTTAAGAAAGTCAACATCCTGCCTGTAATAGATGAGAATGGCTGCATAGATAATCAGTGCAAAAATAAAATCAACAAGTGCAGTTAGAATAGAACTCATAGGAATGATGAGTCTTGGAAAATAAATCTTCTTTATGATGTTGCTGTTCGCAACCATGCTGTTTGCGCTGTTTAACAATCCATTGCTGAAAACATTCCAGATCAATAACCCGCTAATCGCAAATACCGGGTATGGAATACCGTCGCTGCTTACGTTGAGTGCCTTACTGAAAATAAGAGTGAACATGATCATCATGACTAACGGTTGAAGGATAGCCCAAACAATTCCAAGCGCAGCCTGCTTGTATTTTACCTTAACATCGCGCCAAGTAAAAAAATAAAAAAGTTCCCTGTAGCGCCATATCTCATCGAAACCCAGGGAAAATTTAGTTCGCGGTTTTATCTCGTATTCGATCATCAGCTTAAAGTTTAACCTCTGTTATGATCATCCGGCGTACACAGGATATCAAAGTGACAACCTTCAAAATCAGTCTGCCCGTCCACAGGACTTCCATCATTCGCATTCACCAACTTGTACTGCAACGGAATAAGAAACTCAACCAGTTCTTTGGCGTTACTACCTTGTTCGCGAAGATTGTTGTCATCAAGCTCTATAAACAAAACAGGTTTATCGCGCTGGAGCGTTTCTTTTCCCCCTAGGAGCACATTGTATTCGTAGCCTTCGACATCAATTTTAATTAAGTCGGGGGAAGGAATGCTTAATTCAAACATGCAATTGTCAAGCGTGTCAATCTCGACTTTTGTCTTTTCGTAAGAATCCTTTTGCGGGTCTTGCCGGAGCAGGCGTCGCATGCCGCTGTTCGTTGTGTTTACATTGTACAGGAATGCCTCCTTTCTTTCATTTCCCAAACCCCTGTTTATGAGGTGTATGTTTTGCAGCTTATTCAATGAAAGGTTTTGTTCGGCCTTCCTAAAATTATATGGGCTAGGTTCAAATGAAAACACTTTCCCGATCTTCCCGGTTTTTTTGGCAAAGTTCAGCGTTGTCGCACCAATGTTTGCACCGATATCAAGTATGGTCATTCCCGGTTTAACTGCATTGAATAAGACTTTTTGTGCAGGTTCTTCAAACGCAAAATAATTTGAATGATCAACGGTATCGCTAATATCCAGTTTCAAATTGATTCCGTCAATCTTTGCATTGCGAATGGAGCCAGGCGTGTATAAATAGTTAGGTGGAATCAGCTTTCCGGGTAGTGTATTTAAACTTCTGTGCCGGGTGAAAGCAGGTAGCACTTTATCAAATCCCGACAAAATGAAAAACCTTCTGAACAGGTTAAAAAAATGCGTCTTTGCAGGTATCTGCAAGTGATAAGGCTTAGGGTTCATGTGTGTGTAAATCTTGATTTCCAAACAGAGAACGAATTTTTAACCTGAACATTGTGACCTGATCATAAATGAGCTATCGTCTTTTCGATTTCACGCTGGCGCTTTCTGCCGTGGAGGGTAAATAATTCCATCATATATTTGAAAATTTTAATCGAAGCCCGAAACTTTAGTTCGGTTTGGATACAGCAATAAGAGGTTATGAGTTTACGAGATTTTAGGATCGGGTATGTTCCCTATTTACCGGACCTTTCACAGCCAGGCGACAGAAGGAGATTTCCTTACTTCGCCAGGAGGAATAACGTTCCTTTTGAAATTGCAGACGCAGAAAAAAGCTATGATATTATCCTGTTGACAGCATCATCGAACCTAAGCAAATGGCTGGAGTACAAAAAGAAAAATCCTGCAACAAAGTTCATTTTTGAAATGGTGGACAGCCTTATTTTTTCACCGGACACATTCGACGCGATGTTCAAGGGAATCGGGAGGTACCTGATAGGCAAAGAAAATAAGATCCAGATAAAATACAAGAAGCTGATCATTAAATGGGTTCAGATTGCCGATATCGTACTTTGCTCCAGCACCGAATTAAGAAATCTTATCAGCCAATGGAATAAAAATGTAATCGTAAGTCTCGATTACCTGCAAGCTGAATATAAATTCGTTAAGTCCGATTTTGCCATTAAAAATAAAATGCAACTGGTTTGGGAGGGACAAAGTGCAGTGCTTCCTCATTTTTTGTCGTACAAAGAAGTCTTGAAAAATCTAAATAATTTCTGCGAGCTTCATATTATTACGTCAGAAAGATATCCGCTGTTTGGAAATTTGATGAGTCGAAAAGTTTCACACATACTCAAACAACTACCAATCCGAACGACCCATCATAAATGGGACCTGGAAAATAACTATAAAGTTTTCAGGCAATGCGATTGTGGCATCATCCCAATCAATCCAAAAAATCAATTTGGATGGCATAAGCCGGCCAATAAATTAATTTCATTTTGGTTCACGGGAATGCCAACAGTTGTTTCAAACACTCCCGCCTACGTAGAATTAATGGAGGATGCTGGCGAAAATCTTTTTTGTGGTGACGGTAAAGAGTGGGTGAATAAAATTCTGTTTATTAAAAATTTGACCATTGACGAAAGAAAGATGCTGGCTGAGAAAAATTTAGCGTATGCGAAGAAAAATTTTTCTGATGAAAGCCTCGATAGCACCTGGAATGAAGCCTTTGACCGCCTCCGGTTATTGATCAGGTAAACTTTTTTTCCAAAAAGGCTGGCCCGTTCTCAAATACAAATCAGTCTGTCACTTTCTACCAAGGATGAAATGATCGCTCAAACTGCTGTATTGCTTCAGCGTTTGCATGCCGCAAAACTCAAACATTTGCGAAAGAAGTTGCTGGCTGAAAACGTGGTGATGCAAGCACCGGTTTCTCAAATTATCTTTCGATCGATCGATAAAAAATTTTTCAGGCTGCCCCTGCGGATCTCTGCGCAAGTCATGCAATTGTAATACCTCATCGATGTGGGTCATATCGTCTTCGCCGATGTTGTTCTCAAAATCCATGATCAGATGTTCAATGGAAGTGTAAGGACGCCGGTGATCAAAATTGGCTTCCTTATTCGGCAAGATCAATAACATCGCCCCTTCATTTTTTAGAATTCGTTTCCATTCAAAAATTGCAGCCAAAGGATTTGCCATGTGCTCAAGATTATTGCAACTCAATACAAATTCATAGTTGTCCTCTTTGATTTTATTAAGCTTTGTTCCTTCGGCAATATATTGGTATCCGGTTTTGTCCTGGTATTTGTAAAATTCACCTTCCTCAATATCCCCCTCCCAAACCGTGGTGTTGCTAAAATTTACCCCATCAATTTTACCGGAAATGTCATAAAGCGGTAAAAAACCCTTTGTGTTAAACATGCCGCTCGGGCCTCCAATCTCAATGCCATTGCGACTTCTAAATGGCTGTTGCCACGTTTGTAGATCAGGGATCTTAATGCCAAATAACTTACAGCGTATTTTCCAGGCGATTACTTCTAATGGAAAGCTTCGTAAAAAAATGATTGTGGATTTTATCATGATAAACTATCGGTCGCTTTTATTTTATTTTCATTTAACAATAAGGAGTATCCTCGCCAGACATTTTTGATTTCGCCTGCGTTTCCCTGGATCAACAATAAGAAACTCCTGCTGACGGGCTCGATGATATAAGTACAAAATTTCACAAAAAGATAGGATGCATAACTAAAATGTTTTCTTGCGTATTTGAGTCTGCTATTTAGGTTTAGGAAAAGACGGTACGACTTAATGCTCTTCGTAGTGCCCTCTCCACTGTGGTAGGCTTTTATTTCATTGTTGAAAAATGATGTTCCTCCGAAGTCGTGCAGTCTTTTAGAAAAATCAAGTTCTTCATAATACACAAAAAAGCGTTCGTCGAAATATCCTGTTTTTTTGAAAATATCTTTTCGCATAAACATAAATGCACCCATCACCTGATCTACCACTCTGCTACTTTTATGATCCCAGTCGGTCATCAAAACAGCAGGAGTAAATAATTTCGGAGCAAGTTTTGACAAGCCGACTGCATCGAAAAAATATCTTAAAGGAGTCGGAAACCGCGAACAGCTCGGCATTACATCACCGTCATCGTTAAGAAGTTGACAACCTAAAATGTCAAACTGATTTTTGTTCATAAAGCTGATGCAGTTTGATAAAGTTGACCCCAGAAGTCTCGCATCGGGGTTTAGAAGTAATAGATATTTAGACACACATAATCTAAAACCCTGGTTACAGGCCTTTGCAAAACCAACATTGGATGGGTTATTTACAATTGTTATCTCACCCGTGACCGTAATTCTTTCCAATGAATGATCAGTAGAAGCATTGTCAATGATAAAAATGTTGCTGATATATTTTTGATTCTCATTGCCAACGATGGATTGAATGCAAGCCTGGAGGTAGTCTCCGCTGTTCCAGTTTACAATCACGATATCTACCATTTTCTGGAAGTAAATAATTTATTTAAAAGAATGACTGCTTCGATGAATACAGCAAATTGAATCCAAAAGGAAAGTAATGAAAAATACTGATCAGCAAAAAAACTGACAATTAGCGGAAATAATAGAAGGGAGTACCAAAATGAAAGTCTGAAATTCTTTTTTTCACTCGCTTTATTGAAAAGTAATGCATGGAGAAAACCAAGAAAAGCAACAATGAGCCATGCATAAAGAATTCCGAAATCCCTGATATACGGGCTGTACATTGTGTACACATTCGTAGGATAAGGCACAAGCACAAAATCCGGAATCAAATCACTGACTTCAGCATTGGGGATTATATTGAGAGTTTTTGCAACTTTCAGGAAAAACCTGAGTGAATTATTCCCATTGTAATTTACCAGGAAGGGATTTTGCATTTCTTTATCGAGCGCATTTAAAGAAGCGACCATATAAATGGCGGTACCCTCGGCTGCTGGTTTCACATTTTCGTAAGCCGAACCCTCAATATTTCCTCCTTTGCCATACACCACTCCAAAAACGATAAAGACAACCATAAAAATTGCAGCCAATCCCATGACCTTCTTTGTTGAAAATGCCCTTCCATGAATGAATCGCATTCCCAGGTAAACAGCCAACACAAACAGAAAAAGTAATCTTCCGGTAGTAAAGATTGCATAAAGCATGGTTGCAATGAAACTAATGATCACAAGAATTCTTCCCCGGAGATCTTTTTTCTTCAAATAGGATTGTAACACGAAGGCAAACACAACGAGAGAAAAAGCGAACAAATATTTTAACGCTCCAATATCTTCATCACCGTATAACAATTCACTTCGGAGGCCAACAAAAAAGTTATCAATATTTGAGGCGATAAATATTCTGTAGGAAGCCTGTAAAAAAAAAGGCAGTCCTA
>JBBSPT010000019.1:0-15448 GCA_038258515.1 Chitinophagales bacterium
TCATTAGGGTAACCAATGCGTGCATTCAATCCCGTAACATATTCCGTCAACTGTATCAGGTGCTTAAGCTGAGACCCCCCGCCTGTAAGGATTACACCTCCGTTTAGCAATCGATTATCCAGCCCTACCTGTTTTAAATGATAGGAAACAAAATCCATGATTTCGCTCATCCTGGCCTGTATAATTCCTGCAAGATTTTTCACGCTGATTTCCTTTGGGGCCATTCCTCTTAAGCCAGGAATAGTGATAAATGCATTTGATTTTGCTTCATCAGAAAGAGCGCTTCCAAACTGCACTTTCATTTGCTCGGCCTGCGTTTTCAACACACCAAGACCGGTTTTTATGTCATTGGTAATATTTTCACCTCCAAAAGGAATTACGGCAGTGTGCTTTAGTATGCCTTCATAAAATACAGCGAGGTCAGTAGTACCTCCGCCAATATCTACGATCGCGACACCGGCTTCCAGGTCATGATCGCACATGACGGCAGCAGCAGATGCGAGTGGCTGTAAAACCAGGTCCTTTGTGATTAGGCCGGCTTTTTCAACACTTCGATTGATATTTCGTATTGCGTTTTTATCGCCTGTAATGATGTGAAAATTTGCTCCGATTTTCACGCCGCTATATCCTATGGGGTCAGGAATGTTTTGAAAATTATCAACGGTAAACTCCTGTGGTATTACATCGATGATTTGATCACCTGCGGGGATATAAGTTTTATACTGATCATTTACCAATTGATCGATTTCATTTTGCTTTATTTCCTCTTCTGTATTCTGCCTGACAATGTCGCCTCGCGTTTGAAGACTTTTTATGTGGTGTCCTGCAATTCCCACATACACTTCGGTGATGGGAAGATTTGGATTACTGGCATAACAATTTTCCAATGCAGTTTGAATTGCCTTAATGGTTTGGTCGATATTCAGCACCATGCCGTGCTGTACGCCGTTACTGTTCGCCCGGCCAAAGCCAAGTATCTCCAGTTTTCCAAATTCGTTTTTTCTTCCTGCAATGGCTGCGATCTTTGTTGTGCCGATGTCTAATCCGACGATAATGGGTTGTTCGTTGTTCATGTTGTTGTGTTTTATATTCTTGCTAATCAGGCAACATGGTTACCTGCATCAAATAAGTTTCTAATCCTTATATAAAAAGAATCTTGTTCATAATCAATAATCATTTTTTGAAGGCATAACCGCCTTTGGCACCTCTTTCACTTTTTTATCAGGCTCCTGCTCATTTCTCTTAGAATTTTCTTTCACACCATTCCTATCAGAGTCAGTGATTGGGTGTGATTTTTCTTCCTTTAAAACTTTATCGGTAACGACCGCCGGTTTTACAACAGGAACTTGAATTTTATTTTGACCAGAAATTTTATCCGGCTTCATGTTTGATTGCGACTTTTCTTCCTTTATTTGCTTAACAGGAACCAGCGTAGAGCCAATAGCAGGAAGTTCAACTTTTTCGTGGACAGGCGCTTCCTCCTGTCCTACTTCTTCACCAGGCATATCGTCATCAGTATCGTGATGTTTATTCACCACGTTGTTGTCTTCGGCTGGTTGTATCAACTGGATGTTAGTTGAGTCATCGGTTTTGTTTTGAGCATTTTCAATGATGTTCTTCATGATCTGCACGGTCTTCAAAGAATCCATTTTTATTTCCGCTTCACCGCGTCTGACGCCAATCAGTTGATTTTTATATTGCAAACCAATTGCTGAATACTTGTTCCATCCGGCATACTGCTCCACTTGTTTATAAAACGTTAGCAGCTTGTTGAATTTTTGCAAGCAATCATTTGTATTTCCGAAGTAAATGACCTGGTCGCCAACTTTTGGAATAAGAATAAAAGTCCGATCCTGTTCAATGTCGATCTGCTCAATTTGCGCCATCCAAAAAGGGTGTTGTGAAATATATTCACTCAATGTTTTTATTTCTTTCAAAAGGACACTGTCTTGTTGTTTCAATACTTTCAATTCTGTTGGAAAACTTGTGAAGACAGGAAGTCTTGCAGAAAACTTATCACTTAGCGGGAGCATAGCCAAGGCGCTGTCTAAATAAAATGATTTACCAGAAAGAGTGAACACTCTTGCAATCGGTTCCCGTTCTGACACCCTTACCTGGAGCACATCGTTGTTATCAAAAAATAATTCAGCCTTCCTCACCCACTGATCTTTTTGAAGAGCAATTTCCATCGCAGCAAGATCAATCGAGCTCACTGTATTTTTTTCAAACTCTCCTTTATTCGTTTTTTTCAGAATTGCAACGACGTCATTTTCATCAATGAAAAAATTATGCTGGACACCGGTGATGATTACATTGACGCCAGTACAGCGTTCGCTTTTTCTTTTCGAAATAGCAGCAACCAGCAGCACAACCACTCCCGAGCCGACAAGCAGCCACAAGAGAGTCACCAGTATTCTTCCAAAATTATATTTTTTGCTCGATGCCATTTTATCAATTAAGACTAACCAGTATATTTTTTATCGGTTGAACAAGTTGATCGATATCGCCTGCCCCTGCAGTGATCAGCATTTCTCCATTTACGCTCTCGTTAATAATTTCCACATATTTAGTGGAGATGTATTTCATCAATTCATCTTTCGATAATATTTCCACATTTTCATTCTGCATTTTTTCCCGGATCAATTGACTGCTTACTCCTTCGATGGGAAGTTCTCGTGCAGGGTAAACAGGCAACAACAATATCCTGTCAGCCATATCAAGAACTTGGGCGAATTCCTTCGCGAGATCTTTGGTTCTGGAGAAAAGGTGCGGTTGGAAAATGACTGTACAGCCATGCGTACTAAATAAGCTCTTTGCACTTTTAATCAGCGCTACCAACTCCTGCGGATGATGGGCATAATCATCGATAAAGATGATCTTCCGGGAAGGGGCATCAGTATGGCCGGAGGGTCCGAGAATATATTGAAACCTTCTGCTTACGCCTTTGAATTCCTGTATTGCGTTTTTTATCTTCGCTGAATCAATTTTCAAGTGGAGAGCAACTGCAATTGCTGCGACTGCATTCTCCACGTTATGCATTCCACCCATATTCAACTTCAACTTGTCAATCATCCAATCTTTCGTCATCACATCAAACTCATAGCCTCCGTTGCGCATTGTAATGCCTGACGCATATACATCAGCCTCATTATTTTGAAGACTATAACTCAAATGATGAGGCGCAGAGAACCGTTGTGCCGGAAGGCCGTATTTTGTCAGGAGTAATCCACCATTCCTAAGTTTATTTGAGAATTCGATGAATGAATCTTCCATCTTTTCCTTAGTGCCATAAATGTCCAGGTGATCGGCGTCCATGGCTGAGATCACGGCAATATCAGGTGACAGTTTGAGAAAGCTCCGATCGTATTCATCTGCCTCAGCTACAGAAACGTTGTTATCACTGCTCCAGAAATTGGTATTGTAGTTCGCTGAAATTCCGCCCAGGAATGCATTGCAGCCATATGCCGAATGACGGAGAATGTGAGCAATCATAGCGCTGATAGTCGTCTTGCCATGCGTTCCTGCCACGCAAATATTAAAAGTTGAAGATGTGACCTCGCCTAATACTGCACTTCTTTTGGCCATCGGATAACCATTGTTCAGGTAGTAGCTAAATTCTTTATGATCTTTTGGAACAGCAGGTGTGTAAATTACCAGGCCAGCATCTTTGTCCAGCAAATCAACATTATCTTCATAATGGATGTTGATTCCTGCCTGCTCCATTTCCCTCGTGAGTTTTGTTGATGTTTTATCATAGCCTGAGACGAAAGCGTTTTTGCTTAGGAAATATTTTGCAAGGGCGCTCATACCAATGCCGCCGATGCCTATAAAATAAACTCTCGATATTTTTGAAAAATCTGTCATTTTATTCATTCTTTCCCGGAGTCAGTTCTCGAGGATGTTCAAAATGCTTTGCGCGATTGCCTCGTCTGCTCCAGGATACGCCATTTTAGAAATATTCTTGTTGAATAAATTCATCATCTCATCGTTCCTCACAAGTCCGAGTACCACATTCATTAAATTTTCCGCTGCTTCAGCATCGCGAACCATTAAGCCGGCCATTTTTTCAACAAGAGCATTCGCATTCACAGCCTGGTGGTCTTCGGCAGCAAACGGGTAAGGCACAAAAACCGCAGGCTTCCCCGTCACAGCCAACTCTGCGATCGTCATGGCTCCGGACCTTGCCACCACTACATCTGCGGCCGCATAAGCGTATTCCATTTTTGTAATGAATGCATTCGTCCAGATGTTGTTGTTGTCTTCTTCCACTTTAGCGGCATGAGCTGCAAATGATTTCCCGGTTTGCCAAATCAGTTGAAGGTTGTTCTTCCGGAAAAGATTAATATTCGCCTCAATCGTTTCATTGATGCTTCGTGCCCCAAGGCTGCCGCCCATTACAACAATCGTTTTCTTATCAGGCGTCAAACCGAAAAATTTCAATGCTTCTTCCTTTGAAATCTTTTCCAAAAAGACATCGCGGACGGGATTCCCAGTGACAGCGATGTTACGTGAAGGGAAATATTTTTCCATATTATCAGAAGCAACAAAAATTGCTTTCGCCTTCTTTCCCAGTATGATGTTACTCCTCCCGGGTAATGAGTTACTCTCGTGAATAAATGTGGGTATATTTTTCAATTGACCCACCCGCAACACTGGAAAGCTGGAGTAGCCGCCAACGCCAACAACAGCAGTGGGTTTGAAACTTTTAAATATTTTATTCACTTCATAAAAACTTTTAATGAGCTTAAATGGCAAACTCAAATTCTTTATCAACGAGTTTCTGTTGTAGCCCGCGATCGTCAAACCGGATATTTTATATCCTGCTTCAGGAACTTTTTCCATTTCCATTTTCCCCCTTGCTCCCAAAAATAAAATCTCAATACCCGGATTGATTTTTTGCAAGGCCTTTGCAATTGCTATCGCGGGAAAAATGTGCCCTCCTGTGCCGCCGCCGGCCATAATGATTCTTTGCCCTGTTAATTGGGCGGGTTCAATATTTCCGGCGTTATCTATCGGTTCTTTATCAACCATATTCAACACTCACGTTTATTTTTATTCGGCTTCAATTTGTTCTGTTACAAGTTCTGATTCCTTTCCTTCCATTTGCTCAACATTTCTGGCTACGCTTAAAATGATACCAATTGCGAAGCAGGTGAACCAAAGGCTGCTGCCGCCCATGCTAACGAGAGGAAGCGTGACGCCCGTCGTTGGCAATAAACCAACATTGACGCCCATGTTTACCAGCGCCTGAATCGCCAAAGTAAAACTCAATGCGATCGCCAGGAAAGCTCCGAAAGCGAAAGGACATCGCTGAAATATCCTGATGCTTCGAAATAAAAAAAGCAGGTAGATCAGGAAGATGACTGCACCTCCAACAAAGCCATACTCTTCAATAATAATCGAGTAAATAAAGTCGCTGTAAGGATGGGGCAAAAAATTTCTTTGCTCGCTTTTTCCCGGCCCGCTACCAACCCATCCGCCTTTAGCAATCGCTATCTTCGATTGCTGCATCTGGTAAGTAATGTCTTCCTTACTTCCGTAAATAAAATGTTGTACCCGGCTTACCCATGTTGGAATTCTACCGGCGCTAAACATTGCTGGCAGTTCTTTCGAAGCATTTGTTTCTTTATTATAATAACCCGTCGCGATGAGAACAAGTAGCATTAATGGAACCAGGCCCAAAGCGATGATAAGAAAAATATGACGCACTCTTACACGTCCGATAAACATGACCATCAGCGCGATCGCACCCGTCAGCAGGGCAGTCGATAAGTTAGCCGGGGCAATCAATCCACAAATGATAAGCACAGGAAAAATCAGTGGCAAAAATCCCTTTTTGAAATCTTTAATAACCTCCTGCTTTTTGCTCAACTGCCTGCTCATGTACATAAACAAAGCAAGTTTTGCAAGATCGGATGTTTGAAACGTCATATTTATAACGGGCAACCTTATCCACCTGTTAGCGTCATTAATATTGCTTCCAAATTTCAAAGTGTAAATTAAAAGAGGAATAGAAATTAAAAATAAGATCGTTGCCACTCTTGAATAGATTGTGTAATTAACCCTGTGGGCAAAATAAATGATGAGTACACCCAGTGCGATAAAACCTATTTGTTTAAAAAGATAACTTTCTGTGCTCTTGTTCATCCTATAGGCGAGTGAACCTACGCTACTATAGACAACAAGAATACTTACCATAGTTAATAGAATAACTATTGCCCAAATAACCTTATCGCCTCTTGTGCGGCTTAATAAATTTCCGGTCAAGAAGCGGGCTGATGATATTTTCCTGGACAATATTTGCTTTGATTCATTCATAAACCCTCATAAAAAATTTTCTTTTATTTTGATCCGAGATAATCACAATTCTTTAACCGCTTCTTTAAACTGCTTGCCACGATCTTCATAATTTTTGAAAAGATCGAAGCTGGCACATGCCGGAGATAAAAGAACAACGTCTCCTTTATCAGCAAAATGAAATGCAGCCTGCACAGCATCCTTCGCATTATCCGTGTTGATCATCAGCTCCACATTATTTCCAAATGCCTCGTGTATCTTCTTATTATCAACACCCATGCATACAATTGCTTTTACTTTTTCTTTCACCACATCTTTCATAAATGAATAATCATTTCCCTTATCCACTCCACCAAGAATGAGAATTGTAGGCTTCGTCATACTTTCTAATGCATACCAGGTGCTGTTAGTATTGGTAGCCTTGCTGTCATTTATGAATTCCACACCCTTAATGGTGGCAACTGTTTCCATACGGTGCTCAAGACTTTCAAAAGATTGAACTGCATCCCGGATCTTTTCTTTTCTTATGCCCATCACAACGGACGAGAGGCATGCTGCCATTGTGTTGTACTGGTTGTGTTTTCCTCTTACGGCAAAATCTTCAACGCTCATTTTCATCTCTTCGGACTTCCACTTTATGTGCATCTCAGCAGTGGAGATGTAGGCGCCCTGTGGTAATGGTTTATTCATACTAAATGGTAATGGGGTAGTCTTGTTTAAAAATTTGTTTAAGTATTTTGATGTCACTTCGTCGTCTGCGTTGTATATGAAAACATCCTCTTCATCCTGGTTTTCAATTATTTTGAACTTACTCCTGATATAATTTTCAAAATTGTAATCATACCTGTCGAGATGGTCTTCTGTGATATTGGTCATCACAGCCACATCGGGTTTAAAAGTTTTTATATCATCAAGTTGAAAAGAACTTACTTCTGCCACATACACATCTTTAGGTTCTGCTGCCACCTGCCTTGCGAACGAAAAACCAATGTTTCCGACAAGCGCACAATTCATTCCCGATTGCTTACAGATATGATAGATCATTGCTGTAGTTGTTGTTTTTCCATTGCTACCGGTGATCGCGATAATCTTACTTTTTCCAACATGCCGTGATGCGAATTCTATTTCGCTGATAACCTCAATTGACCTGAGTCGCAACTGCTGCATTATTTTATTCTTGTCAGAAATTCCCGGACTTTTTACAACTAAGTCCGCATCAAAAATTCTATTCTCTGAATGTTTTCCCTCTTCAAATTCGATGTTGTTTTCGATCAGCTCGTTTCTTAAAATATCACTGATAGAAGCCCCGTCGCTTACGAACACTTCGAAGTCTTTTTGTTTAGCGAGCAGGGCAGCCCCAATTCCGCTTTCTCCGGCGCCGAGTATTACAATGTTTTTCTTCATTCCCTGATTCAATTGGTTTTCACCAAAAAAATGGTTTTTCAGTGGCATGAACTTAACGGGTCAGAAATCATTCTTTCAAAGGATTGGACAGAAATTGATATTTTAAAAACAGTTTTCACAAGCACAAAATTTTGAGTGATCGTATATCGTTTTTTCTACCTTAATTTTAATGTAACAACCGCAAATACAACACTCAAAATCGTCACTACCCAAAACCTTACTGCAATTTTACTTTCATGATAGCCCAGCTTTTGGTAATGGTGATGCAATGGACTCATTAAAAAAACTCTCTTCCCTTCGCCATACTTTCGCTTCGTGTATTTGAAATATGAAACCTGTATCATCACGCTTAAATTTTCCACTAAAAAGACAAAGCAAAAAATAGGAATCAGCCATTCCTTTCTCACAATTATTGCCAATGATGCGATTATTCCGCCAAGTGCGAGGCTCCCTGTATCGCCCATAAAAACCTGTGCAGGATATGCATTGTACCAAAGAAATCCTATGCATGCTCCCACGAACGCCGCGATGAAGATGGCCAACTCAGTGAGGTTAGGTATATACATTATGTTTAAATAGTCTGCCACACGAACGTCACCGCTTACGAAAACAAAAATGCCCAAAGCTGCCCCGATGATAGCGCTAACCCCCGTCGCCAGCCCATCAAGTCCGTCGGTTATATTTGACCCGTTGGATACCGCAGTCACAATTAAAATGACTATGAGGATATATAGTACCGGGGTAAATTTTTCCAAACTTTGTGGCAGCAGCCGCGCATAATTGAATTCATGAGTTTTTACAAATGGAATAGTGGTGATCGGAGTTTTTACGGTTACGAATCGATGCAAGCGCCCATCAGTGATCACTGTATCCACCGCCACCTGGTGCTCGCCTCTCTTAAGTGATTTTTGAGCGCTGCCACCTTCATCAATGATTTCCCTTTTTACAACAACGCTCTCATTGAAGTACAAAGTGGAACCGATGATGACTCCCAGTATTACCTGCCCGAAAATTTTAAATCTTCCGGCGAGTCCGTCAGCATCAGTTTTTTTGTGGGCAACTCCTCTTTCTCTCGAGAGTTTTCTGGCTTTAATTTTTAAATAATCATCAATGAATCCGATGATGCCGAGCCACACCGTGCACAGGAGCATCAACCTGATATAAACTTTATCAAGATTTGCAAGCAGCAACGTTGGAATGAGAATACCTAACAAAATGATGATTCCTCCCATGGTGGGAGTTCCGGATTTCATTTTTTCACCGGCCAGCCCCAGTTCCCTGACAGATTCACCAATTTGTCTTTTCTTTAAATAATTTATAAGTCTCTTGCCATAAACAGTAGTAATGAATAATGATAATAATATAGCAACGAGCGCCCTGAACGTAATGAAGTGGAACAGGCCACTGCCCGGGAATTTAATTCCGTTTCCACTAAACCATTCAAAAAGGTGATAGAGCATTTTGTTTCCTGGCTTTTTATTTGTCCATTAAGTCAAGCATTTCGCTCAAAACTTTTTTATCATCAAAGTCATATTTCACTCCATTTATCTCCTGGTATTTCTCATGCCCCTTTCCTGCTACTAACACGATATCTCTTTGTTGAGAAAGGTTCACAGCGGTTTTGATAGCCTCTCTTCTATCCGGGATGGAAATATATTTCTTCCGGTGGATGACAGGAACTCCTTTCTCCATGTCCCTTATTATACTCTCCGGACTTTCACTACGCGGATTGTCTGAGGTAAAAATTATTTTGTCACTGTATTCACAGGCCACCTCCGCCATCAATGGACGTTTAGCCTTATCGCGATCACCACCACAACCAACTACCGTAATTACTTTTTCTTCAGCCCTCTTTAAATTTTTTATTGTTGCAAGCACATTCAATAGTGCATCGGGAGTGTGGGCATAATCAACAATTCCAATAATTTTTTCATGGGATGATTCAACAAAATCAAAGCGGCCTTCCGCACCCGTAAGATTGCTAAGAACCTGAAGCACTTGTTGTTTTTCTTCGCCCATACACACAGCAGCGCCATAGGCCGCAAGTAAATTGTATGCGTTGAATGCGCCTATCAACCGGAAATGAACTTCAATATCATCAATCAACAATAACAGTCCAAGCAACGAGTTTTCTACAATTTTTCCTTTAAAGTCAGCGAGTGTTTTCAGGCTGTAGAAATATTTTTTTGCGCGGGTATTTTGAAGCATCACTGCGCCTCGTTTATCATCGGCATTACTTAACGCAAAAGCTGAGGAAGGGAGAAAATCAAAAAACTGTTTTTTGACTTTTATGTATTCATCAAATGTTTTGTGATAGTCCAAATGGTCATGGGTAATATTGCTGAAGATGCCACCGGCAAAATGCAAACCTGCTATCCTGTGCTGATGGACAGCATGGGAACTCACTTCCATGAAAACATAACGACAGTCTTGCTGAACAAAATCTGCGATCAATTTATTAAGACTGATCGCATCGGGCGTGGTGTGCGTGGAAGGTATTATCGTATCTCCAGCCTGGTTTTGCACAGTGCTTATCAAACCGCATTTATAGCCGAGCGCAGAAAATAATTTAAACAGCAAGGTTGCAATAGTTGTCTTTCCATTCGTTCCTGTTACCCCAATAAGTACTATTTTTTCTGTTGCGCTTCCGAAAAAATTATGGGCCATAACACCCGCAGCGACAGCGGAGTTTTCTACAACAATGTATTGTACGTCGCCATCAATAAGCGAAGGCAAATATTCACAAATGATTGCTTTGGCTCCATTCTCAATTGCGGTTTGAATGAATTCATGGCCGTCAGAAACAGTTCCCTTTATTGCAATGAAGCAAGATCCCGGAGAAACTCTTCTCGAATCTATCTGCAGATCATTTATTTCAATAACGGGTGTCCCCGTCACTGAGCGAATGTTTACTTTATATAGTATTTGTTGCAACAACACCATTAATTCAATTCAATTTTAATCAGCTGACCTTTAGAAAAATTTTCATTTTGCGCCAAAGATTGTATTATCACTTTTCCTCTTCCCGATGCAATCACCTTCAACCCTAAATTCTCAAGCAGGTAAACAGCGTCTTTTAAACCAAGACCTCTTACATCAGGAACTGTTCCCTCGGCGGGAAGAACAGACGAACTGATTAGTTCTGCCTTATTCCCTTTCAACTGCATCGTTTTCCAATCCCCTGCTTCACCGGCATCTGTTGATTGGAATTGAAAAATGCTGGTAATCTGATGGAGATCGCTTTTTAAGCCATAAAGTATGTAGCTATTAGTGTCGGTTTTGTTCTCCTTCTTAAACTGCGGCTGAGATGAAAATTCCGAAGCGTATATGCGGTCTGCAACTTCCTTAAACACCGGTGCAGAAACGACACCACCGTAGGCCAGTCGAGATTGGTCACTATTCTGAATTACAACAGCGATACTATATTTTGGATTTGCCGCAGGAAAATATCCAATAAAGGATGATTGGTAAATCTTGTTGCCCTTGTTATAACCACGGTTGTCCATTGCAGTAACTGCAGTGCCGGTTTTTCCCGCAAACCTGTAGATTGGGTTTTTCAGTAAGTGCGCAGTGCCGTGTTGATTTTCCACCACTGCAAGCAGACAATCTTTTAATTTTCCAAGGGTCTCATCACTGCATATTTTATCAACCAGAACGGTGGGTTCGAAAGTTTCTACTTCAACGCCCATATTTGTGATGGCGTTGACAAGATAGGGCTTCATCATTTTTCCATTGTTAGCAACCGCGTTGTAAAGCATGAGCATATGCAATGGCGTCACGAGTTCTTCATAACCATGAGCCATAAAGGGGATAGTAAATTTCGTCCAATACTTTCCAGCAGGATTTTTTATGAATGGTCGTGCGGTCCCAACAATATCAATTCCGGTAGAGGTGTCGAGTCGTAACTTATGCAGGTGATTGTAAAATTTTGCAGGCTGGTTGTGGTAATATTCATCAGCCATCTTGGCAAAGGCGACGTTCGATGATCGTGCAAAAGCTTCCTTCACTGTAAGCAAGCCAGTTCCTAAATGGGAATCACGAATACGCAATCCATAGAAAGATTTTTGACCTCCTTCACAATCAACAATGCTCCCGGTATCAACATATTTGTCTTCAAGCAGTGCAAGCAGGGTTGCCAATTTGAATATCGATCCTGGTTCTGTTCTTTTACCCAATCCATAATTGTAATCTTCGATGTAGTCTCCGTCAGGTCTTTTTCCAAGATTCGCAATGGCTTTTATTTTCCCGGTTTGAACTTCCATCACGATGCAGGAACCGTGCAGCGAATTATTTTCCCGCATCATTTTCATAAGAGCATTTTCCGCAACATCCTGGATATAAGTGTCAATAGTTGTAATTACATCCTTACCATTTTGTGGTTCTATTTCACCGCCGTCCACGGGAATATAGGCGCCCGCCATGTATCGCATAAGCCGCTGCCCACTCTGTCCTTTCAACACGCTATCGTAAGATCTTTCAAGTCCCACATTCCTGCTGGTATCACCCCTTGATAATCCAATCGTTCTGTTAGCAAGCAAGACATAAGGGTTCACCCTGTTGTCACGCACTTCAATGATGAAGCCACTCTTATTCCGTCCCTGTCTTATCAATGGCAGGTCTCGGAGCACCTGGTAATCTTCAAATGAAATTTTCTTTTTTAGAGAAAAATATCGTTCGCCTTTTTTATAAGCATTCATTAAAATTTTTCGATAGGACGTCTTTGTGCGATCGCTGAAAAGTTGCGACAACGAGTAACTAAGTGAGTCAAGATTTTCATAAAATCTTTTCCCATTTTTTTCGCGAAGTCCATCTGCTGCGAAATCAATATAAATGTCAAACACGGGAATGGAAGTACTTAGCATGTTTCCATCTTCACTATAAATACTTCCCCGTTCAGCATTTATATCAAAATATTTCAGGTGTTGCTTGTTGCTGATACTCTTCCAGTACGTTCCCTCTACCTGCTGTATATAGATTGCCTGAGCCAGGATTGCAATTCCCAATAGCACTACTCCTATGAAACACAGGTAAACCCGCCACGATATATCTTTCTTTACTTCCAACTTTTTATTTGTTTCAAAATTTTATTTGTTTACTAATGTATCAATGAGCCTCACGGGAGGCACCAATAAGTCTTTCAGTCCAAGCGGCTCAACTGCTTTCGCCAACTCGCTTTCCTTACTTCTGAAAATGACATCCCGTTTCACCGTTTTAAATTCATACTCCATTTCTTTGAGATGCTTCGCAGTGGAATTAATGCTCCTGATTGTTTTATCTGCGTAGTGTCCATTCGCTATGTAGAGAATCGCCAATGCAGCAACAAAAAGGTAAAAAGGAATATTCTTCACAATCCACTTGTTGTTGAGCAACTTCCTTTTCATTTTTTTCCCATTTCCTTTCCTGGAATTTTTACGATTCTCGATGTGTTGATCTCCTTCAACCATTGTGACATTATTTATATGATTTTTTCTTTTCAGCGATTCTCAACCTTGCGCTTCTCGACCTCGGGTTTTCTTTAATTTCTCCAGGCGAAGGAGTAACCGGTTTTTTTGTAATGATCTCAAGCGTCAATTCAGGTCGTGTTCCAAAAAGATCAACATCTTGTAGTCCATCAACATTTCCATGCTTGAAAAAATTTTTTACGATACGATCTTCCAGGGAATGGAAAGTGATGAAAGCCGCACGTCCTCCCTCTTCCAGCGCTGCAGGAACCTGTTCGAGCAGTTCTTTTAAAGCGCCTAATTCATCATTCACCTCAATTCTTAATGCCTGGAAAACTCTTGCAAAATATTTGTCGGGATTACCTTTTACTACCGGATACAATGCCATTTTGAAAGCCGCTATGGAATCAAGGGATTGGAACTTTCTTGCAGCCACAATCGTGTTTGCCAAAGTTCTTGCGTTGGTAACTTCCCCGTATTCACTAAATAAATTCTGCAAGCGGGATTCATCATACGTTGCAAGAATTTTTGCTGCATCACGAAGTTCATTTTGATTCATACGCATATCCATCCTTGCATCGAAACGTGTAGAAAATCCGCGGTCAGGCTCGTCTATCTGGTGACTTGAAACTCCAAGGTCTGCAAGAATTCCATCGATCTTTTGAACTTCATACAATCGAAGGAAGCGTTGCAAATGACGAAAATTGTGCGGAACAAAAATGAGGCGTTCATCGTCAGGAAGGTTTCTCCTGGCATCTGCATCCTGGTCGAAAGCAATCAATTTTCCATCGGCGCCTAATTTCTGTAGAATTGCAGCACTGTGTCCGCCACCTCCAAAGGTGCAATCGACATAGGTACCGGAGGGAACGATTTCGAGGCCGTGAATTACCTCTTCAAGCATTACAGGCACATGATAGATGCCACCTTGCATGATTTAAGGTTTAACAAATTGACCGCCCGCCATGACTTCCTTTGCCAGGTCACTAAATGCTTCCGGCGAAAAGGTTTCAAAGAACTCCTTATATTTTGATTTATCCCAAATTTCAATTTTATCGATTGCAGAAACCAAGACAATTTCCTTTTCCAGGGTTGCATATTCAATCAGATTTCCAGGAAGCAACAGGCGACCTGCATTGTCCGGTTCCACCTGTGTAGCTCCATTCAAAAAATACCTTTTGAATTGTCTTACCTTGGGATCAAAATCATTCAAAGTGTTTAAAGAGGTAAAAATTGGTTCCCAGCTTTTCAATGTGTATAAACTCAGGCACTTTTCAAAGCCTCTGTTTAGAACGAATGATTCAGTTCCATTGGCCGGCAGTTGTTTTTTGAAACCTGCAGGTAACAGGAAGCGTCCTTTCGCATCTAATGTAACTTCGTATTCACCTATAAAGCCTGTCATTCTGAACGTCTTACACGAATTTTATAAAATTACTTCCACAAAATAACACTTTTTCCCACTTTCGGCCCTTTTGACGATATGTTTTTTTCTGCACAGTGCCCTGAAATCAGCGACAGAACAGAGTGTAGTACCATTTTGCAGGAAAAAAATGTGGAGAGCGTGTGGATTGACTGTGTAAAACGTGTTGATAAAACGTTCACGGTTTGAATGCGCGGGTCATAAAATTGAAAAATACCTGGAGGGAATTTTTAAAAATCTTTTAGGTAAAACGACCTTTAACGATTAAGATAATTGTTGAAAAATCAGTCGGTTAATTGGGGGAGATTTACATTGCCGTGATTGATGTCATTGCCAGAAAAAAATAGGTCCTTCTGTAGAAACAGAACGACCTTTACGATTGCTTGTATATGAGACTCTTTAAATTTGAAGTTTTAAAACAGGAACCCTTTCTTAAAAAAATGTTTTAATAATTTTGCCTGCTCCGGCTTTTTGTCCGCTTTCTTATTTTTATTATTCAACGAACTTACATGCTGTGTATTGCTTAAACTAATAAAATTATGAGGAATTATATTATCCCAGACTGAATGAGAATGGCTGCATGCATTGGCAGGCAAGCGTTTCACTAAAAAAATTAATTGATGCCCAACCATTATCCGGATTCATTGTTTCAACTGATCCACTCCCTGGAAAAGGCAGAAAAAAGGCATTTCAAGCTTTATATTAAAAGAAGCTCTTCTAAAGAAGATCTTAAGATCATTCGTCTTTTCGATGCTTTGGACCGACAAAGTGAGTACGACGAAAAGAACCTGGTAAAAAATCTTCCGGACATCACGAAGCCACAGCTCTCAAATTTAAAAACACACCTCTATAAGCAACTGCTTGCGAGTCTTCGTCTTCTGAAAACCAA
>JBBSPT010000020.1:0-15242 GCA_038258515.1 Chitinophagales bacterium
CAATAGCTATTAAAATGCAACCACTTGGAACGTGGTTCATAGAAATTATAAAAGTCTTTATTTATCCCATCATTTTCCTGACAATAACGCTTGGAATAAGCGGAATGGACAGCTTGAAAAAAGTGGGAAGAGTAGGAGGAAAGGCCATTCTTTATTTCGAAATAGTAACAACATTCGCCCTGATTATTGGCGTGCTTGTGGTGAGAATCGTAAATCCCGGAAAGGGTGTTGTATCTGAAACGGCGGGCGCCATCGATCCAAATCAATTTGC
The DNA here is from genome assembly GCA_038258515.1 of Chitinophagales bacterium. Classification (GTDB taxonomy): domain Bacteria; phylum Bacteroidota; class Bacteroidia; order Chitinophagales; family Chitinophagaceae; genus Ginsengibacter. The sequence continues at coordinate 272 of JBBSPT010000020.1, forward strand.
CAACCAGGCCGCAGGTTTTAGCTGGTGGCATTTCCTGAAGGATAATTTTACCATCCAGGTGTTGCTACTGGCAATTGTCTTTGGAATTTTTTTAAGCAAATATCGTAACCGGCAGAAGATCATCTCCCCGCTTTCAACTGTTTCAACTTATGTTTTCAAGGCGCTTCATTTCGTAATGATCCTCGCGCCGATCGGGGCCTTCGGGGGAATGGCTTATACAATTGGAAAATATGGAATTTACACATTGCTACCTTTGGCTAAACTTATGCTAACCGTTTATATCACGATGATTCTGTTTGTATTTGTCGTGTTGCGTATTATTTTGAATCATTACAATATCAGAATCCGTCACTTTCTGAAATACATAAAGCAGGAACTGCTCATCGTGCTGGGAACCTCATCTTCAGAAGCGGCTTTGCCTTCTCTGATGGAAAAACTTGAAAGAATGGGATGCTCAAAATCTGTTGTAGGCCTCGTGGTGCCTGCCGGGTATTCTTTCAACCTTGATGGCACTACAATTTATCTTTCAATGGCAACACTTTTCCTCGCACAGGTTTATCATATCGATCTTACTTTCACGCAGGACCTTACAATTATCGGGATTTTATTTATAACCTCGAAGGGCGCGGCAGGCGTCACGGGCAGCGGTTTTGTCGTGCTTGCCTCTACACTCACTGCCATAAAAGTGATCCCGCTTGAAGGTCTTGCATTGCTGCTCGGCGTTGACAGATTTATGAGCGAGGCCAGGGCGATAACGAATTTTATCGGCAATGGCGTTGCGACTATTTTTTTAGCCAACAATGAAAAAGAGTTTGACCGGAGCAAGATGGAAAAAGAATTTGGATATCACCTTTCACAGCCCGGCGAAGACCACAAAGATGTTCCCTTAAAGAAGTCCGGACAAAAACTTTAAATAAATTCTGCGCTTGTTAATATCTTCATCGGAAACGCTGAAAAATTCGTGAACGAAAAATTTGCACTACAAAAATTCGAACAGCTTACACCAGAAATGTGTTACATAATTCATCTCCTGGTGAAAACCCTTGCAACTAATTTATATATTATTAAATAATGAACGGTACTATACTTCAATACTTTCACTGGTATCTTCCAGGTCATGGAAATTTATGGAATGAGATTAAGGACAATGCTCCAAAGCTTGCAGAGTTAGGATTTACTGCTATCTGGTTTCCTCCGGCGTTCAAGGCAGCCAACGGTGGATACAGTACAGGTTATGACGTTTATGATTTGTATGATCTTGGCGAGTTTGATCAGAAGGGAACGGTTCGCACAAAATACGGAACCCGCGAAGAATACCTTGAGGCAGTGAATGAAGTGAGAGCAAATGGCATGCAGGTAATAGTAGATGTGGTTCTGAATCACAAAGCCGGTGGGGACGAAATAGAAAGAGTGAAGGTGGTAAAGGTGAATCCTGATAACAGGAATGAAGATATTTCAGCACCATTCGATATCGATGCATTCACCAAATTTAACTTCCCGGGCAGGCAAAAGAAATACTCCGAATTCGAATGGAATCACAGTTGTTTCACCGGTGTCGATTATGCTCACGATCTCAGCGAAGATGGCATTTTCAGAATTGTAAAAGGATTTGGCAGCAGTTGGCAGGAAATGATTGACGATGAAAAAGGCAACTACGATTACCTGATGTATAACGACATCGATTTCAGAAATGATTTCGTAAGGGAAGAATTAAACAGGTGGGGAAAATGGTACTGGGAGCAGGGAAATTTTGACGGGGTTCGTCTCGATGCGGTCAAACACATTTCTCCTTTTTTTTATGTAGAGTGGCTGCACAACCTAAGAGCAAATACTTCGAATGAAATATTTGCAGTTGGTGAATATTGGGCGCCTGGCCGGCTTTATCTGTTATTGCGATACATCGAAGCGACAGGAGGCAGCATGAGCCTGTTTGATTCATCTCTTCACCACAATCTTCACCACGCATCAAGAGCCGGCAATAAGTATGACATGCGAAATATTTTCAAGGAAACGCTTGTCAAAGCAATGCCGGAAAAAGCAGTTACAGTTGTGAGCAATCACGATACTCAACCGTTGCAGGCGCTTGAAGCTCCTGTAGATCCATGGTTTAAGCCGATCGCTTATGCATTGATCTTGCTTCGGCAGGAAGGCTATCCCTCCGTTTTCTATCCGGATCTTTTTGGAGCCAATTACAGGGACTATGGAAAAGACGGCAACGAATATGATATTTGGATGCCTGGCGTTCCCAAGATTGAAAAATTGATGCAAGCCCGAAAAGACCATGCATACGGTTTTCAGCGCGACTATTTTAATCATCGCAATTGCGTAGGCTGGACAAGAGAAGGTGACGGATATCACAGCGGCTGTGCTGTGCTGATATCAAATGGAGACAACGGAAATAAAAGGATGGAAGTAGGGAAATGGTATGCCGGAAAAATATTTGTTGATCTTTTACAGAACCGCCCCGAAGAAGTGACTATTGGAAAAAATGGTTGGGCTGAATTTTTTGCTCCTGCCGGCGGTGTTTCTGTCTGGGTTGCGAAATGATATCAAGAGTTTCGAAATGTTCTATTCCACATCGACTTGATTTTTCTTGAAAAATTTTGAGTTGAGAAACGCCTGGCAGCCAAATGAAACGTGAAAGCCTCAGAGCCCTCTCAGGCTTTTCTTAATTTTGTAAAAAATAAGATCTATGGAATATAATAAGCTAACACCTGAAGAAGAAAGAGTCATCGTGCACAAGGGAACAGAAATGCCTTTCACCGGTGAATACAATAACAACAAATCGAGTGGAACTTATGTCTGCAGAAGATGTGATGCGCCACTATATGAATCAAAAGATAAATTCGAATCAAGTTGCGGATGGCCAAGCTTTGATGATGAAATCGCCGGAGCAGTAAAACGCCTTCCCGATGCTGATCAAAGAAGAACAGAAATTATTTGTAACAATTGCGGAGCACACCTTGGCCATGTATTTACCGGCGAGAAGTATACTGCTAAAAACACAAGGCATTGTGTAAATTCTATTTCTATGAAGTTCGTGCCTAACGACAATCAGCAATAGAAATGTTTCGAAATTGAATTTTAGTAATTGATCAATTTCTGCACCATTTCGTCCAGCCTTGACTTTGCTAAAAAGTTATTTTCCAGGTCGGGATTGAACGGGACAGGCGTATCGAGCGAGGCACAACGCATAACGGGGGCATCTAAAAATTCAAAGCAGTTTTGTGCAATCCAAGCAGCCACTTCTCCGCCAACGCCTCCGGTCATTGTGCCCTCATGCAGCACCAACACTTTTCCCGTTGCATCAACGGCACTGCGTATCGCTTTTAAATCCAGCGGCAAAAGCGTTCGCAAATCAAGGATCTCAATTGAAATTTCCGGATGCTGGTCAGCATACTCAGACGCCCAAACTACCCCCATGCCATAAGTGACGATGGTTATATCCTCTCCGGGCCGCACCTGCCTCGCTTTACCTATTTCTACTTCGTAATAGTCAATCGGAACATCACCGGCAGCGCTTCTATAAAGCGCTTTATGTTCGAAATACATGACAGGATTTGGATCGAGAATAGCGGCAATCATCAATCCTTTTGCATCGAAGGGAGTGGAAGGATAAACCACTTTCAAACCCGGAGTATTCACAAACCAGGCTTCATTGCTTTGGCTATGAAAAGGGCCGGCCCCTACTCCAGCGCCAGTCGGCATCCGGATTACGACATCAGCATTTTGGCCCCACCGGTAGTGTATTTTTGCCAGGTTATTTACGATCTGGTTGAAGCCGACTGTCACAAAATCGGCAAATTGCATCTCCATTATACATTTGAAATTTTCCAGGCTCAGTCCCAATGCTGCTCCTACAATTGCGCTCTCACAAAGCGGGGTATTGCGCACTCTTTCTTTTCCAAAATCATCCATGAACCCTTCTGTTATTTTGAAAGCGCCTCCATATTCCGCAATGTCCTGGCCCATTAAGACAAGATTAGAATGCTGGCTCATAGATTGATGAAGCGCTTCTTTTATAGCATCAATGAAGCGAAGATCTCTTTTTGGACCCTGCGAAAGTGAGCGCAGAACTGTCTTTTCAGCTGTTGCGGAAGCCCCGTAGTCATTCGCAGATTTTGCATAGACATCCCCGATTTCTCTTTGCGAAATTTCTTTTGCAGTTAAAGATTTTTTTTGATTTGTGCTGACCGCGGGCAGCGACGCCAATTTGTCTTTCAGTTCATTTCTGATGTCTGCTATGTCCATATTGGTGAGGATCTTTTCTTCAATTAAAAACCTTTCATAATTCTTAATCGGGTCTTTGCTTATCCATTTTTCGAATAAGTCTCTCGGTACATATTTCGTACCGCTGGCCTCCTCATGACCTCGCATTCTGAATGTCATGCATTCTACCAGCCATGGTCTCTGATTTTCTATACAGTCGTTCCTAAGTTCTCTAATTGTTTCATAAACTTCGAGTACATTATTGCCATCGATTTGCCTGCCTTCAATGCCGTATGCCGCTGCTTTATCTGATAAATTTTTGCAATTGTATTGTTCACTCACCGGCGTGCTAAGTCCATATCCATTATTTTCTATTAAAAAAATCACCGGCAAATTCCATACGGAAGCAACGTTAAGAGCTTCATGGAAATCTCCTTCACTTGTTCCTCCATCACCTGTAAATGCCAGGGAAGCTTTCTTTACTTTTTTTAATTTATATGCAAGAGCTGTTCCACCCGCAACCGAAAGCTGCGGCCCGAGGTGAGAGATCATTCCGCAAATAAAATTTTCCTTATCTCCGAAATGAAAACTTCGCTCACGCCCTTTGCTGTAGCCATCTTCATCGCCCTGCCACTGTTTGAATAATTTTTCGATTGGCATATTGCGGGTAGTGAACACTCCGAGATTTCGATGTAACGGCATGATCCATTCATCAGGCTGCAAAGCGTAAGTGGCGCCAACCGAAATGGCTTCCTGCCCTATGCCGCTGAACCATTTTGAAATCTTTCCCTGGCGCAACAACAACAGCATTTTTTCTTCTATAAGCCTTGGAAAAATGAGTTTCCTGTACAGATCGATTAACGTTTCGGAGGATAGATCTTTCCTGTTGAATTGCATTTTACAAATTTCAGTTATTCAACCGTAAATAAAAAAGAAGAAACGCCCTATGAAAGTTTCAATTCTTTTTATCCAGTTTCAGGATCATTGAAGTTAAAAACGACTGAAGCACTCCGAAGATGAGCGCCCACCAAAACCCCTGTATGTAGAAACCGTGTACAAACCTGGCTGCAAGCAAAATGATGAGCACATTGATCACGATCAGAAATATACCCAGTGTGAGAATTGTTATTGGCAGGGTAAGTATGATGAGAACAGGCTTCAGGATCGCATTCAAGAAAGCAAGAACGAGGGCAAAGATGATTGCAGTCGCAAATGAAGCAATTCTTACCCGAGGATCGAGTATTATTGATAACCCGTAAACAACGACGGCTGTAATCAGAAGACGGGTTAGAAATTTCATACGGCCAGATTTATGTTGGCTTACTAAACCACAATCAACTCAAAAAATTCCTGCGGCAACAAATACTTATTGGAAAGTTCCTGCAATTCATCCGCTGAAACATTTTTTATTGTATCGATATAATCGTAGTAGTTGCCTGCATCGAGTCCATGCAGTACGAGGTCTTTCCATCTCGCTATTACTTTGAACGGGCCATCAAGGTTTCCAAGATTGAGACCCATCATATAGTTTTTTACTAACGACAATTCCTCTTCGTCAATTGGCACTTCCCTGAGTTTCTTCATTTCTTTATAAACCTCTTTGACTGCAGCTTCGCAAACATCTTTTCCCGCTTCTGTAGAAATCATCCAGGCATTTTGCTGAACCTGGTTCTCCAGGTAGCTGTGTATACCATAGGTGAAACCCTTGTCTTCTCTGATGTTCGCCATGAGCCTGGATCCAAAATATCCGCCGAACACCATATTCAAAACTCTGACCTTATTAAAGTCGGGATCGTGTCTTGAGGGAAAAGGCCGGGCAATCCGGATAGATCCCTGCACTCCGTTAGGATCATTGATGACACTCATCTTTCTCTCGTCGCCTAACTCCCGTTTATAGGTAATCGTGGGATGATTGACATTTAAATTAAGATCGCCAAATTGATCATTGAGCAACTGCTGAAAGTCTGCCGGAAGACGGCCGGACGCGAAAATCAAACACTTTGCATCAATATAAAAATGTTTGTAAAAATCCAGCAGGTCACTCCTGTCCAGCGCTTTCATATCTTCCGCGCTTGTCATTCTTCCATAAGGATGTTTTTCACCATATAGAGATTTATCGATAATTCTGCCTGCTACAAAGTCGCATTTTTGCAGGTTGACCAAAAACCTTTGAATGGCATTCTGCTGGTAAATTTCCAGCTCCTGCTGAGGAAAAATAGATTCAGTGATGACTTCTCTCACCACAGGCAACAACTCTTTCAAATGCTTTGAAAGACTATTCAGATAAATGGAGGCGTATTCATGTTGAGCGCCGCGGGTGAAATGAGCGCCGTAATAGTCAAAGTGCTCAGTGATCTCAAAAGCATTCTTTTTTGTTGTCCCATTCTTTAGCAGGTAATTTGTAACAGCGGCAACAAGATTTTTATTCTCGAATGAATTTCCCGCAGCAAAAACAAACTCGATCGATGCCACTTCTTCAGCTCCGTCATTAAGGTAATAAACAGGCGTTCCATTGTCAAGAAAAAATGTGTCGCACGGTTTCAACAACAGGTTAAATTCAGTTGGATCCTTAATTGCAGGCGCTATTTTTCTGTCAGGGGCTTCTATCATCAAAACTTATTTAATAATTAAATTGCTAATTAAGGATGGATCAATTTTGAGAACGGTAATAAAGTGTGTTGCTGTTGTTCTCAGTAAAAATGTTCCGGCTTTCCTGTAGGATTTCTTCTGCAGTAACCGCCTGGTATTTGGATAATTCAGTGTTCATTAAATTAGCATCACCAAGAAGTTCATAGACGCCCAGACTATATGCACGATTCGTGAGACTGATATCTTCAAAGGCTATAGCACTCTCTGATTTATTTTTTACTTTTTGCAGCTCGTAAGTTTCCACCAGTTCTGTCGTGATATTATGGAGCTCAAGATCGATTGCATTTTCTGCAACTTTTAAATCAACACCTTTTATCAATTTGCCCTGAACATACAACAACCCGGCATCAAAACTTCCAAAATGTGAGCAGGAAATACTGCTAAAGAGTTGTTGCTTTTTCACAAGATTCTGAAAGAGTCGTGAAGACGTTCCGCCACCAAGAATATCTGAGAAAAGTTCCGCCGCATAGTATCCGGGATCTAACCTCGAAGCCATGTGCCAGGTTTTGTAAATGGCATCGAGTGGCACCGCTGCCTTCACTTCCATATTTCGTGACTCACGCTGAGGAGGCTCCGCCTGAAGTTTCCTTACATATTTTTCGCCCGCTGGAATATTAGCAAACCATTTTTCCGTGAGCAATTTCACTTGTTCTACTGTTACGTTGCCTGCAACAGTCAGCACTGCATTTGAAGGTGTATAATGTTTAAAGAAAAAATTCCTGACATCCGATAATTTTGCATTTTCAATATGGCTTAATTCCTTTCCAATGGTCATCCATTTATAAGGATGAACTGTGTAGGAAAGTTCTCTTATTTTATGCCAGGCGTCGCCATAAGGCTTATTGATATAATGCTCCTTGAATTCTTCGCTAACTACTTTACGTTGCACATCCAGTGAATTCTCTTCAAACGCGAGAGAAAGCATACGATCACTTTCGAGCCAAAAAGCTGTTTCGAGATTCTCTGCCGGAATTTGAATGTAGTAGTTTGTAATATCGTTCGTCGTGAAGGCATTGTTGTCGCCGCCCGCTACCTGCAATTGTTCATCATAAGATGGAATGTGCACACTTCCTCCAAACATCAGGTGCTCAAAAAGGTGAGCAAAGCCGGTCCTTTCAGGGTCTTCATCCCTCGCTCCCACATCGTAGAGGACATCGAGTACCGCCATGGGGCTGCTCTTATCAACGTGCACAATCACTCTTAACCCATTTTCTAAAACAAACCTCTCGAAATTGATCATGCGTGCAAATTTGAATCAAACGAACTCATTTTCCCAAAAAAGTATCAGAAAGAATTTTTAAAATATCCGGCCCACCTTAAATGCAATCAACATTATTTTATTATCTCTGTTCACCAAAAGAGTAAGTCTCTCGCCCACATTTTGCATGAGATTTCTGTAAGTGTTTATGTTGTTACTGAAGTTGTTGTTTACAGCAAGAATGATATCTCCCATTTTCAGCCCGGCCTTATCAGCCGGTGATCCTTCTATTACATCATCAGCCAGAATTACGCCATCCATGTAGTACATGTTCATTCCTGTGTATGAGTAATCAAACTCGTCATGGTAGTGGCTGTTTGGAATGAGATGGATTTCTCTTTGGGGATAATTTAAAATCATGTTGAACCGGCGCAGAATATCGTTCCCAATTAGCCCACCCAAAAATGGATACGAGATCGCATTAAATTCGTCATCAAGAATATTCGTTGGAACTCTTCTGAATTTATAAGGCCCTATTTTAACCGACTTGATGATGGTGAGCAGCATTTGTTTTTTGCCTCCCAATCCCTGGACCTGCACAGATATTGGTTTTCTCTTCTCCTTCAATATCAGGCTGTCATCCTGGAATTGTTTGCTCATCAGGAAACAAAGACCGGCACCCGTATCAATATAAAAATTTGCATTAACCTGTCTTTCGTCTTTGATAGTGAGCGTCTGTATTGGAAGGGCCGTAAAGAGAGGATGTAAGGTAAAACCGCCTTTGGGGTATGCAATATTGCCCGGCTCAAAAACTTCAATATCGAGGCTGTCAAAATTTAGTTTCACTAAATAACGGCTCAAAAAGCTATAGCCGATAATTCCATCAATTTTTTGCCCGTAAACACTGCTCAAAATATCATAGTCATTTATATAGAAATCAAGACTGTCAACTTTAAGTCCCGGAAATGTAAGAGAATAATTTCTTGCCACATCCACCTCTCTTACTCCTGCAATTCCACTAACGGTTCTCCCGGACGGAACATGAGGAATGTTAAACTCCACAGTTGTAGAACTATCCAGGGAAATACCGCCGCTGCCGGTGTCGAGGATAAAATTGAATGGCTGCGTCATTGTATCAAAATTTGCCTGCAAAAGGATAACGCCGCCACTGAGCTGCTTAAAAGGAAACTTCGTGATCCGCTTAGCCTCTATCGGATTTGTTTCCTGGGCATAAGAGACCCCACAAAAGCAAATGATACAGATATGAAGTAAGTAAGTTCTCATAGAATGATTCTAACTCTGAATTTAAGCTATATGCACGTATTTTTGTGTATCATTTTACCAATGGTATAAGGGAAGAAAAATTAAGGGAAAAAAACAAACGATGAAAATTTCGGAGTTATTTGAAAAAGCATTACGGTTCGAATTTCTTTCAATTGAAGAAGGCATGTTTTTATTTGAGAATGCTGCATTGGCGGAATTGATGATGATTGGTGACGAGCTTAGGAAAAAACAAGTGCCGCATAATAAAGTAACCTGGATCATTGACAGGAATGTGAACACGACGAACGTCTGCATTGCGAATTGCAAATTTTGTAATTTCTATAGGATACCCGGACATGCAGAAGCTTACATCACTGACATAGAAACTTACAAAAGAAAGATTGACGAAACCTTCCGTTATGGTGGTGAACAGTTATTGCTCCAGGGCGGCCACCATCCTGACCTCGGTCTTGCATATTATGTGAACCTGTTTCGCGAATTAAAAAGACTATACCCAGCTTTGAAATTGCATGCGCTTGGACCACCGGAAGTTGCACATATAACAAAACTGGAGAAGTCCACGCACAGAGAAGTACTGATCGCACTGAGGGACGCAGGGCTGGATTCCCTCCCCGGGCCTGGTGCAGAAATACTAACCGACAGGGTGAGGAGGCTTATCAGCAAAGGAAAATGCGGCACGCAGGAATGGCTTGATATCATGACGGAAGCTCACAAACTTCACATCACGACTTCTGCGACCATGATGTTTGGCCACGTGGAAACAATCAGGGAAAGATTTGAACACCTGGTAAAAATCAGGGAAGTGCAGGCTAAAAAGCCCGAAGACGCGAAAGGATTTTTGGCTTTTATTCCGTGGACCTTCCAGGACGTAGATACGCTGCTCGCAAAGATCAGGGGAGTGCAAAATCTGACTACTCCTGAAGAATATATCAGGATGATTGCAATGAGCAGGATCATGTTGGCAAACGTAAAAAATATACAGGCAAGCTGGCTCACTGTCGGCAAACAAGTAGCCCAGCTTTGTCTTCATGCGGGAGCAAACGATTTTGGAAGTATAATGATCGAGGAAAATGTAGTGAGTGCTGCAGGTGCTCCCCATCGCTTCACCAGCAAAGGAATACAGGATGCCATCAGGGAAGCCGGCTTCGAACCTCAACTTCGCAACCAGCAATATGAGTTTAGAGAAATTCCCGAGCTGATGCAGGAGCAGGTAATTGATTATTGAAAATGTATTCACAAACCCAGGCAAATTCCCCGTTCGCATAAGTACGGCTTCATCGGAAGATGTATTTTCACGCGTCACTTTTCAATATTATATTTTTGAGAAATGACCACGCGACGTTTTACTCCGGATCAGGCCATTCCAAAGATTAAGCAGTATTGCGATTACCAGGAAAGGTGCCATGCGGAAGTCCGGGACAAGCTCTATTCCTTTGGTCTTTCGCGGCCTGATGTGGAAACGATTATTTCTTCGCTCATTTCTGATAATTATTTAAATGAACAGCGATTTGCTATCCTCTATGCCGGAGGAAAATTTAGAATGAAGCATTGGGGGAAAATAAAGATAAAGCAGTCGTTGAAACAAAAACAAGTAAGTGATTATTGCATCAGGAAAGCGCTGGAAGAAATTGATTATGATGATTACGAAAGGACGTTTCAAAAGCTTGCGCATCAAAAGCTGGATACATTGAAACATGAAAAGAATATTTTTGTAAAAAAAAGAAAGTTGCAGGATTACATGTTTCAAAAGGGATATGAAACAAATCTTGTGTCAGACTTTTTGAAAGAGTTGGGAACGAAAAAAAACAACAAATAGGTTAAGTATAATGAACAAGCTGGCCATTACAATTATTCAGACTCAATTACATTGGGAAAATAAAGAGGCAAACATTGCCATGTTCGAACGGAAGATCAAAGCCATCAATGAAAAAACAGAAGTTGTTATTCTTCCTGAAATGTTTACTACCGGGTTTAGCATGAATCCGCGGAATCTTGCTGAAAAGATGGATGGCGATACGATGAAGTGGATGAAGAAAATTGCTGCGGAAAAAAAAATAATTCTCACCGGAAGCATCATCGCTGAAGAAGACGGCAGGTATTACAATCGGCTAATCTGGATGCTGCCAAATGGTGAATATGGAATCTACGATAAGCGACATCTTTTCGCTTATGCTGATGAACAAAGATTTTATACGCCGGGAAGAAAGAGGTTAATTGCTTCTGTAAACGGATGGAAATTGAACATGCTGATTTGCTATGATCTCCGATTCCCTGTTTGGGCAAGGCAGTCGGGTTCCCTACAACCGGAATATGATGTTTTGATTTATGTTGCAAACTGGCCGGAAAAAAGAAGCCTTGCCTGGAAAACGTTGCTACAGGCGAGAGCTGTGGAAAATCAATGCTATGTGGTAGGAGTGAATAGGGTGGGTGAGGACGGGAATGGAATCTATTATGCTGGCGATAGCATAATCATTAGCCCCACAGGCGAAATTGAATACCAGGAGTTAAACGAAGAAGACGTTTTCACTTTTACGATGGAAAAAGAAAAGCTCCGGGAAGTAAGAGAGAGATACCCGTTTTGGAAAGATGCCGATTTATTCAACATAAATTTGTGACCATGAAGAAAGTGTACAGCGCCGACAAAATATTTACCGGAACAGATTTATTAACGGATACAGCTATTGTTATTGAAGATGGCGTGGTGAAAGAGCTTGTTCCACTTTCCGGCTTCCCGCCCGACATTAAAGTCGTAAATCACTACCCGGTCATGGCGCCGGCATTGATCGATATCCAGATTTACGGGGCTTCTTCACAATTATTTTCGGTCTATCCTTCGGTTGATACACTTCATAAGATGTACGGGCACTGCAAGCTTGGCGGCACAGCACATTTTTTACCTACCATCGCGACGAGCGCTGATGTTGTTTTGAGAAAAGGAATTGATGCGATCAGGCAATTTTGGAAAGAAGGAGGCAGAGGCGTTCTTGGCCTGCACATAGAAGGACCATGGATCAACAAAATTAAGAAAGGCGCTCACCTCGAAAGCTTGATTCACTCTCCTGAAGTTGAAGAAGTGAGATCGCTGCTCGATTATGGAAAGGGTGTTATAAAAGTCATCACACTTGCGCCTGAAATGTGCTCCAGAGAAGTGATCCAATTAATAGAAAGTTACGGCATAGTAATTTCTGCCGGCCATTCGAATGCTACTTATGCTGAAGCCATTGCTGCATTTGACGAGGGGATATCGCTCGGCACACACCTGTTTAATGCGATGACGGCTCTGCATCATCGTGAGCCGGGGTTTGCAGCAGCCGTAATGATGCATCCCGGCGTAATGTGCAGCGTAGTACCTGATGGCCTTCACGTTAATTTTCTAATGATAAAATTAGCTAAAAAGGTAATGGGAGACCGGCTCTTTATCATTACGGACGCCGTAACCGAAACTACGGAAGGCCCGTATCAGCATACGCTTAACGTTGACAAATATGAATCAAACGGCATCTTAAGCGGCTCAGCACTAACGATGATTCAGGGAGTAAAAAATCTTGCTGAAAAGTGTTCAATCCCACCGGCGGAGGCATTGAGGATGGCAAGTCTTTATCCGGCGAAAGCGATAGGATCAGATCATGAGATTGGAAAAATAGAAAAAGGTTCAACGGATGAAATTATACTGCTGACCGGGGAATTAGATCTTATCGGATTTTTGTAGAATTTTTTATTTCAAACCGTCCTTGATCCCGATCATCTTTTTGACCTGCTCCATTTTTGTATCCCTTCGTTGTATTACATCTTCCAGGTAAGGCCCCAGATAAATATCAGGAATTACACCGGTGCCTTTGAACGGAACATGCTGATATTGCACCAGTCTGAAAAAAGGCAACCGCACCTTCAGCCTGGTATTAGGCAATGTTATATCAGGAATCATAATGCCTGAATTTCCATACCAACCTCCACCAGTCTCTTCACCAATGAGCTTAACGTTCTCCTGTCCTTTTATTGCATTACAAAACAACGAGGACGCAGAAAACGTGAGTCCATTTATAAGTACATACACGTCGCCATCGAAATGATTTTTTCGTTTCACTCTGAATGTATGCCGCTCCCAATACCTAAAGTGATAATTTCCATCACCTTGTTTTCGCGTTATAAATTTTAACGCAATGTTGTCGAAGAACCCCGACGAAACGAACTTTGTAAATGGCCTGAAGGTATTGCTGATAGCGAACGAGGTATCGGCTACCTTGAATGGCTCGCGACGTAGAAACTTTGTGAGCAATACATAATTGGTGATATCCCCTCCACCGTTCGTTCTAATGTCAATGATCAAATTTTTTACTCGTTTTTCCCGAAGCGTCCGAAACGATTTTTTGAAGAATCCATGAAGCCTGGCTTTTGAAAAACTATTAATAGTCATTAGCGCTGACGAAGTATCGATAACCGTGGAGCGGATGAACTCAAGTTTTTGTTTTTTGCTTAGTTTGTTTTCCTGGATACCCGGTGTATGATTTTTCTTTCTGTTGACACTATCTTTTGGCGGCTCATAATAAGGCAGTGAAGCATTTTTTTTATTTCCGGAAGTGTCGAGGTATTCCACATTGTAGATCTTGTAAAGTCCAAAGATGTTACGGTGAAAATATGGAAAGCTGGTACTGAGCCGGATGTAGTTCACATTATCCGAGTATCCGTCCTTTACCATGTAGTCAAACATAATCCTGATCATGTCCGCACTTTTGATTCCGTTGATAGCTATGATGATACTGCCTCTTTTGATCGTTGAATCTTGCCGGTTCAGATTGTACACTACGACCATGGTGTCTTTCCAGATTTTCAAATGCAGTGGGAAAGAGGGAATTTTTTTATTTTTAATGAACTTGTTCCATTGCTTGCTCATGCTAAAACTGGTGTGACCACAATGAATTACCGCCGTGATTGGAGCAAGTATTTTCCAGCCAAATTGTAACTCGGTCATGGAATCTGCAATCGCTTTAAAACCCTCATCGAAATAATAATCCATACTGTCTTTGGGAGTGTACCAGTATAAAGACGGATGTTTTTTCTCCAAGATATTTCTCAGGAGTGTATAATCCTGCTGAAGCGTTTCTTTTGAATATTTTTTATTGGGATCGTAATTTTTAGAAACCGAACATGAGAAGAGCAGAGAAAGAAGAGCCAATGATATAAGAAGTCTCATGTTTTGTAAAAATCTGTTTTTTGGGGATTACTTCCAGGAAATGAATACTTTAATAACCGCTCATTTTTAGATGCGATAGTTTGCGTTCTTTGCCGCTTTCAAATAAAAAAATTCAAAGGAATATGATTCAACGATGTTCTTTTAAGATTATCAATTTCCAGCAATAGCATCCAAATCCTGCAATCATGAAAAATTATATTTTCCATGAAAAATAAATTTAAAATGAGCTCCAGCCCTGCGCCGTAAGCTTATGCTCACTGCCGCCCCTCGTCACAAGCACCTGTCCTTTTTCTTTTTCCGTAATGTAGCCAATCACGCTTATATCATTGGAATTTTCTACTTTATTAAAATCCTTTTGATCGATGGTAAAAAGAAGTTCATAATCTTCGCCGCCGCTAAGAGCGCATGCTGTAGGGTCGAGCTCAAGTTTATAAGCATAC
>JBBSPT010000021.1:0-15046 GCA_038258515.1 Chitinophagales bacterium
CAAGACACAAAGAACTGAACCCAAGAAAGGTGCCTACTTCCAAAATCCTTTCGGGCCTCATGATCCTGCTGATTACCTCTAACAATTTTCCCTGCACAGGTCCGCTTAACATATTCGAATGAGGGTGCTTTTTATTTAGCTCCTGTATTTCCAAAAGCAATTTATCACTGCTGCTTGTAAATTTTGCCGCGTAATTTTCGGCAAGGGCGTTAATAATTTCAATCATGTTTTCAGGTGGTTTGATTTTTTTTGGATGATACCAATAACAGCCCGCCAAATGTTATCAATCCATTTACAATAATCAACTCTTCAGCAAACACATAGCCGCCGAATAACTCTTTTGAATAAGTGTCCAGGAACACGCAAATGATTGGTGACAGCACGCAAATGATCGGCGTTGCTTTGTCCAGCACGTTTCTCCGCTTCGCATAGAGTGAGAAAGCAAAAAGCCCTATCAATGGCCCGTAGGTAAAGGTGGCAACTTTGAAAATTGCGCTGACGACTGCGGCATTGTTTACCGCATTGAAAATCAAAATCACCACTAATATCAAAACAGAAAAAGCTATGTGAACAAAATGCCGTTTTCGTATCATAGCCTCCGAATTTTCATTGTTCCCTTTATCAAAATTTAAAAAATCAATGCAGAATGAGGTTGTTAATGCTGTAAGTGCAGAATCAGTCGTTGCAAATGTTGCCGCGGTTAAGCCCAGCATAAAGACGACCGCCGGTATTCCTTTGAAATGATTCAGGGCAATTTCCGGAAACAGGTAATCAGTCCTTGGTTGGCCTGTCAGTGAGTCGACCGGAATGGCAATTCCAAATCTGTCAGCATAGATGTAAAGCAACGCGCCAACACTTAGGAAAAATAAGTTAATGATCACAAATACAAAGGTGAATGTCAGCATGTTTTTCTGCGAATCCCAAAGATTTTTACAGCTAAGATTTTTCTGCATCAAATCCTGGTCAAGACCGAACATCCCAATCGTCACGAATATTCCACCGATAAATTGTTTGCTAAAATGAAACTTGTTGGAAACAAAATTGTCCGTAAAAAATATTTTTGAATAATCACTTTCTTTGATTGTTTTGAATGCGCTGACGAAATCAAGGTCGAGGCTGTCACAAATAAAATAGATTGAAAGTATCACTGAAGTAACCAGGAAGACAGTTTGAAGACTGTCGGTGATAATGATAGTTTTTAAGCCACCTCGAAATGTGTAACCCCAGATGAGTAAAAGGCAGATTACAATGGTGACCCAGAACGGAACGCCCCATGCATCAAAAATAAATTTCTGCAATACAATTGCTACGAGGTAAAGCCGGAAGGCAGATCCGATGGTCCGGGATAATAAAAAAATGGCTGCTGCAGTTTTATGACTCACTTTCCCGAGTGTCCGTTCGATGACTTCGTAAATAGAAATGAGGTGCATCCTGTAATAAAGTGGCAATAAAATACCGGCGACTAAAAAATAACCGACGGCATTGCCCAATACAAATTGGAAGTAGCGAAATTGTGATCCGGCAGCGTTGCCTACTTCCCCCGGAACCGAAATAAAAGTTACGCCGCTCAAGGCGGTGCCGATCATTCCGAATGCGACCAGGTACCACTTCGAGGAACGGTTCGCAATAAAGAAAGTAGAATTATCAGAAGACTTTCTGGAGGTTAGATAGGAAATGAAAATGAGTACAAGAAAATACCCGATAACAAAAGTGAGTAAGACAGAAGGAGACATATTAGAATGGATTAGTAAATTGCCGGCAACGTCTTTTGTCTAATTCGAAAATTAGCAAATGAAAGTTTCAGTTTGAAATTTTTTCAAGATAAATAAAATTATGTCAATTAAAGCCGTCGCTGTTTTTTGCGGTTCAAGATCCGGTACAAACTCGTTGTTTGCCCTACATGCTCGTCAACTCGGAACTATGTTGGCTCACCGAGGAATTACATTAATATATGGAGGAGGCTCAAAGGGAATTATGGCTGAAATTGCCAATGCTGTCCTGGAAAACAATGGAAGAGTGGTCGGGATCATTCCAAAACTATTAAATGAGTTGGAAAGCAGGCACAATGCAATATCAGAAATCCTGGAAGTGCCGGATATGCACACCCGAAAAAGAATGTTGTATGAGAAATGTGATGCTGCCGTCATTCTTCCGGGTGGCTATGGTACGCTGGATGAGTTTTTTGAAATATTAACCTGGAATCAATTAAACATCCATGATAAAAAAATAATCATCATGAACTCGGCGGGGTTTTACGATCACCTGATCAAGCACCTGCAAACGATGGAGGAACAGCAGTTTTTGTATCATAAAATTTTGGATAAGCTTTCAATTGTGAACGAACCTGGCGAAATAATATTTTAATCACAAGAGAATTGGTTACCTGAATAAAATCATACTTCATTCTTTCGGAAATCTCTTCTTTTTTTAACTAATTTTAGAGTTGTATCAGATTTAATTAGCTGCCCTAATGAAGCTTATAACCTCTCTTGTTTTTCTATTGCTTTCTCTCCAGGGCTTTGCATCTCATATTGTTGGCGGCGAAATGTCCTACGATTATATTGGACCAGGTCTTATTCCAAATACGAAACAGTATAAAATCACGCTGAAGTTATTTCGTGATGAACTGAGCGGAGGAGCAAGCATGCCCGTGAGTGTCTATCTTGGAATATTCGATGGTACCCAGCAATATCCCCTGGCAAACCAGGGATACCTGGTGAATAAGACGCGGGAGGATACTGTGTTTGTGAATCCATTTCCTGCCTGTGTAGTGAACGCGGCCCCCATCAGCTACCACGTCGGGATCTATGAACTCAATGTTGATCTGCCTGATAATGTAAACGGATATACAGTTACGTACCAAACTTGCTGCAGGGTAATGCCACTCGAAAATGTGGACGCGGCATCTGCGGCAGGTACAGGTTCTACCTATACATGCAAAATTCCACCAGTGATCGACAATAGCGCTGTCTTTTCTACTGTCGTTGACCTCATATGCGGAAACAAACCTTTTACCCTTGACTTCAGCGCAAAAGACCCGGATTCCGATTCGCTGACGTATTCATTTTGCAATGCCTATGATGGTGGCCCGGCAGTCGGTTCAGGACTTATCAATCCTGATCCTCCACCCTATACTTCGGTTCCTTATTTTAATGGATACACCCCAGGTGCGCCGTTGGGCTCAGCCGTTAAAATTGATTCAACAACCGGCATTATTTCAGGCGTGGCTCCTATGGTAGGAAGATACCTTGTTGGAGTTTGCGTAAAATCCTTTCGGAATGGTGTACTCCTCGCAGAACACAGGAAAGATTTCATTGTAAAAATAGGAGATTGTGATTTCGCCAGTGCCCAACTGCTGCCGCAACCGGTAACCTGTAATGGATTTAGTGTTGATTTTGCCAATGGTAACCAATCCCCGTTAAACCAGGATTATTTTTGGGATTTTGGAGTTCCTTCACTTTCCGACGATACTTCTAATTTGCCTGATCCGACTTTTACGTATCCGGATACGGGAAGATATGTGTATAAACTCGTGGTCAACCGCAATCAACCCTGCGGAGATTCAATGACTCAGACAATTGACATTTATCCCGGATTGTTTCCTGGCTTCACCTGGAATGGCCAATGTGTTAATTCGCAAATTCAATTTACCGATACTACAAGTTCTGACTTTGGAGTAATCAATTCCTGGAACTGGAATTTCGGTGATCCTTCGTCTACGGCAGATACCTCAGTGTTGCAAAATCCGCTTTACATGTTTCCTGATCCCGGACTTCGAACGGTGACTTTAATTGTTGGGAACACTAACGGCTGTGTTGACACTGTGAGTTTTCCTGTTGACGTTGTGCCGAAGCCAATTATTTCAAATCTCTTCAATGACACCACTTATTGCGGAAAAGATACAATTCAGTTGCATGCATCCGCACCGCCAGGTGGAACCTATAGCTGGTCTCCGGTCTCAAACATTTTAAATGAAAACATCGCAGATCCATTGGTTTTTCCAACGGCTCCAACAGAATATATTTTAAGTTTTAATCAGGCTGGTTGTGTAGCGACCGATACTGTTCGGCTGAATCCTGCTATGGATCTTACCACTTCCATTTCAGCTCCGGCCACTGATATTTGCGAAGGCGATACTATTTTACTTACGGCTTTGACGAATCGAAGTCCCTCCTTTACCTGGGATCCGGTTTCGTCTTTATCATCATCTTCTGGTCCGGTTACCAATATTTTTCCGGTGGATACTACGGTGTACAGTTTATATTCTGTTTGGGGAAAAAACTGTTTCGACACTTCTACGATAAGTATAAATGTAAAAAAGCTTGCTTTAGCTGATGCAGGCGTTGATACATCGTTTTGTGTTTCATCAGGCGGTGTTATGCTTAATGCCTCAGGAGGCGATGATTATGTGTGGAGTCCTGCATTTGGCTTGAGCGACCCTAATGTTTCTAATCCAATAGCAAATCCACCAGTCCCAACTCTCTATAAGGTTTCAGTCGGTGTCTCGGGCTGCACCGCCAGGAAGGTTGATTCGGTTCTGGTGACTCCAATAATGCAAGCAAAAGTTTCATTGTCTTACAAAGACACTACTTATTGCGGAAAAGATACGATACAACTTCGCGCTTCAGCACCTGCTGGCGGCAGTTACAGTTGGTCTCCGGCCTTAAACATTTTAAATGAAAACACCGCGGATCCATTGGTTTTTCCAACTACTGTTACAGAATACGTTTTAAGTTTCGATTACGCTGGTTGTATAACAACTGATACGGCGCGGCTCAATCCTGTTACGGATCTTATCACTTCCATTTCAGCTTCTACGAATGATATGTGCGAAGGAGATACTGTTTTATTGGCGGCTATTGCTAATCACAGTGCTGTAACATTCTCATGGTCACCTGTATCGTCCTTGTCTTCGCCAACGAATCTTATCACGAAGGCGTTTCCGACAAATACCACCACTTACACTCTCAGCACTCTTTGGGGTAAAAATTGTGTTGACACGGCTACAACAACTATCTCCGTAAAAAGCCTTCCTGCGGCAGATGCGGGACGTGACACATCTTTTTGCATTTCATCGGGTGGGGTTATGCTCAATGCTTCAGGCGGTGATAATTACGCATGGAGTCCTGCGACAGGACTGAGCGATCCGAATGTTTCAAACCCTATTGCAAATCCACAGGTGCCAACTCTTTATACTGTATCGGTGGGTGTAACAGGCTGCAGTAGCCGGAGCCAGGATTCAGTGCTTGTTACTCCATTAATGGCAACGCAAATTTCATTGCTTTTTAAAGACACTACGTATTGCGGGAAAGATACCATCCAGCTTCATGCTTCTTCAGCAGCAGGCGGAACCTATAGTTGGTCCCCTTCTACCAATATTTTAAATGGAAATACAAAAGATCCTTTTGTTTTTCCAACATCTGCTACAAAATATATTGTAACCTTTGATGGCGGAGGTTGTATGGCAACAGACACGGTAAGAGTAAACCCTGTTTTTGACTTTACTACTTCTGTCACAACTTCTTCAAATAATATTTGCGGGGGAGATACGATTGTATTGACAGCTTCTACCAATCATGCTTCTTCCAGTTTTACCTGGGATCCGGTTTCTTCATTATCATCCACTTCTGGTCCGGTCACAAGTGCTTTTCCGGGGGATACGACGATTTACAGCTTGTATTCTGTTTGGGGTAAAAACTGCTTCGATACTTCTACGATAAAAATAAATGTGAAAGAGCTGGCGAAAGCCGATGCAGGAAATGACACTTCATTTTGTATATCGTCGGGCGGAGTTGTGCTCAATGCTTCGGGCGGTGACGATTACGTGTGGAGTCCTGCCTTGGGTTTAAGTGATCCGGGTGTTTATAATCCGTTTGCCAATCCATCAACTCCAACATTATACAGGGTCTCAGTAGGAGTTGCAGGCTGTGCCGGCAGACAAATTGATTCCATCATGGTCACTCCGTTGGCACCGGTGATAAGCCCGCTAAGCGATACTGTCAAATGTTCTTTTGATACGTTGCAACTGAATGTAACATCGCCCACAGCGATAAATTATTTTTGGACACCCGCTTACAATATCGACGATCAAAGTAGTAACTCTGTGCTAGTGCATCCCGATGTGCCAACTACCTATTATGTGGAGGTGAGAGATGCAAACAATTGCATTAGCACTGATTCAGTTTATGTCGATGTTCAGAATCTGTCATTCAAAGCTTTTGCCGACACTACTATCTGCCAGGGAGATGCAGTGACTCTCCGAACCGCAGGCAATGCCCTGCAATTTCAATGGTATCCTGCTTCTGGTCTTGACAATGATTTATCCGCAACTCCCGTCGCAACTCCCGTCGCCACCACCACATACCATGTTATAGGTTCGATTGGAAATTGCCAGTTAACTGATTCGGTGACAGTTAATGTAGCTCCTTATCCTACTGCCAATGCCGGTACTGACACTTCGATTTGTTTTGGTGACGTGGCTCAATTAAAAGCCACCGGGGGAAGTAAATACATATGGTCTCCCGCCGTAGGATTGTCTGATCGCCTGATCCCGAATCCCATTGCGAATCCTGCAAATACTACAATTTATACTGTTAGCATAAGTGATACTTTAGGATGTCTCAAGTTGGTTACGGACGATGTTGTGATCAGTGTGTTGCCTGCTGTTATTGCAAATGCGGGGCGGGATACTTCTGTCATTAAAAATGAGACTTTTCAATTGAATGGTTCTGGGGGAACTTCTTTTTCATGGTCTCCTGCAACTGGCCTGAGTAATCCTTCTATCGCCAATCCAGTCGTCACTTTAAGCAGCGATCAGCAGTATGTGTTGCAGGTGTCAAATGCAGGAGGATGTGTAGATACGGATACAATAAATATTGTTGTTAATACAATTCCCATTGGTGTTAATCTTCCGAATGCCTTTAGTCCAAATGGAGATGGGTTAAACGATATTTTCAGGGGTGTGTTTTTTGGAATTAGAAACATAAATTATTTTAACATTTATAACAGGTTTGGAGAGCTGGTATTTTCCTCAAAAAATCTCAGCGAAGGATGGGATGGCACGTTGAATGGACAGCCACAGAGTTCCGGTGTTTATGTCTGGATAATTGAAGTGACAGATCTCCAGGATAAAAAAATATTTAAAAAAGGAATTGTTACCTTAATCAGATAGTATTTTTAAAATCCTGGTCAACAATATTTGATAATCTTAAATTTGGATAATGAATAGAATTGTGTTTATAACAGGTGCAACCTCTGGTATCGGCAAGGCAACAGCAGAAAAGTTTGCAGAAAACGGGGACTCGCTGATCATAAATGGAAGGAGAAAAGACAGGTTGGATGAGTTGAAACAAGCCCTCGAAAATCGCTACAAAATAGATATTCTCTGCGCTGCTTTTGATGTGCGCAACAGGGAAGAGGTGTTTGAAAATGTGAATGCATTTGCAGGAAAATGGGCAAATGTGGATATATTGGTTAATAGTGCAGGCCTGGCGTTAGGAAGAGATTATTTTGATGAAGCCAATATCGATGATTGGGACACGATGCTTGCAACAAATGTGAACGGACTGCTCTACGTTAGCAGGGCTGTTTTGAGAAAAATGACAGAAAGAAATTCGGGACACATAATCAATATTGGGTCGGTGGCCGGGGAAGATATGTATGAGAGAGGAAACGTTTATTGCGCCAGTAAAGCTGCGGTCGACGCTATCAGCAACACGATGCGCATCGATTTGCTTCAGCATAATATCAAGGTAACCAATGTAAAGCCAGGCGCAGTTAAAACAGAATTTTCCCTGGTCAGGTTTAAAGGAGATGCAGAAACCGCCTCTGCTGTTTATAATGGCTTTAAGCCGCTCCTTCCTAATGATGTAGCAGATGTAATTTTCTACGCTGCATCGCTTCCTGGCAATGTCTGCATTAATGAGATGGTTGTTACAGCCACGTCACAGGCTGACGGCATCTACATCCATCGGAAAAAATAGCCGCAATATCCTATTCTGAAAATGCGTTAGGAAGGAGAGTTTCCCAGGTCCTTTTGATGCGTCAGTAAAAAAATTGCCGACCTCTCTGAGAACTCAGGTATTTTTTTATTAATATTGTTCGTCCACTTTCCGTATACCAAAAAGAAAACCTTTTGAAAAACCTATTTCTAGTTTTGTCCTTTTGGACTTTATCCAATGTAAATTCGAGTGCACAGGATGTTATAAGGCAGGTTTCATGTTTTGATTCAACCCTGAAAAAAGAAGCAGATAGTCTAAAAGCAAGTTTTTCTGAACAAGGATTTATCGTGGTGAGAGAGGCGACAATGATGATGGAGAGTGAATACGAAATGCCGGTCATTGTTCCATTAACTGAGGGAAGTCGGTATCAGTTTGTTTTCATTGGCGACCTATCGTCAAAACTGTATGAACTCAGAATGTATGATTACCGGGAAAGGCAGGTTTTTTATAGAAAGAATTATGGCGGTGATTTTCAAGGAAATATAATAAGCTACCCGTTTATACCGCAATTTTCTGAATATCACATCATTAAACCTGTACAGGTAAACAAACAAAAAAAGAAGAACGTTTGCGGATACATAATAATGTTTAAAAAAGTAAGATAGTTTTTGTATGCTTGTTGATAACTTGACCCGGGGCCTGATTAACCCCGGGTTTCTTTTTGAAAGAAACCTGCCTGTTTAAATCAAACACATTTAGTACCTTTTTTTTGCAATTAGAACTCTGGCTGATCCGGTATGCGCATATTATGCAGCGCTTTACCAATTGGTTGGAGATTGTAGAGGAATTCTTTTAAAACGCTTTGCCACTTTAAGTATTAGAAGATTGGCAGAAAGTTGCCCGTAGTATAATTCCGGAATTTTTTATTTTACAGGACAATGTAGAAGGAATAATTTCAGCAGTAGCCCTATTGTGGAAGTTATGCAACTTTGCTTATGGATTGTTTTTTTAATTTATATTACCGGGTTGCCAAAACAGATTGACTTCAAAAATTAGCTTAAAAACGTATGACAAGTAAAGGTTTGTATTCACCGCAATTTGAACATGATTCCTGCGGTATTGGTTTTGTCGCTAACATCAAAAGTAACAAAAGCCACCAGATCGTTTCCGATGCATTGACCATCCTGGAAAATATGGAGCACAGGGGAGCATGTGGCTGTGAGAACAATACAGGCGATGGAGCTGGCATATTGATTCAGACACCGCATGAATTCTTTTTCGATGAATGCCGCAAACTCGGCGTTCATTTGCCTGCTTATGGGAAATATGGTGTCGGCGTTTTATTTTTCCCAAAAGATACTCGTCTCAGGGAAGAATGCAGGGATGTTTTTAATCGTTGTGCAGAAACCCTAGGTTTAGAAATAATAGCTTACAGGAAAATTCCCGTGAATACTCACGATATTGGTATGACGGCTTTATCTGTCGAACCGGAGATGGAGCAGGTATTTCTCGCTTGTCCGGATCATATCAGCAATCCGGAAGACTTCGAAAGAAAATTATTTGTGCTTAGAAATTATGTAGCTCAAACTGTTTTCAGCACTGTTCGAAAAGACGCGATTGGGTTTTATGTCGCATCTCTTTCCTATAAAACAGTTATCTACAAGGGACAGCTAACAAGCATGCAGGTACGTACCTATTTTCCCGATTTGAGTAACAAAAAAATCGTGTCGGCATTTGGTCTTATCCATTCCCGCTTCGCCACCAATACTTTTCCTTCATGGAGGCTTGCCCAACCATTTAGATACATAGCGCACAACGGAGAGATCAATACGTTGCAGGGAAATCTCAATTGGCTTCGCACAAGCGAGAAGGGCTTTATTTCAAAATTCTTTTCCAAGGAAGAAATGGATATGCTCCTCCCTGTAGTGGAAGAAGGACAGTCAGACTCCGCTTGTCTCGATAATATTATTGAGCTTTTATTGCTATGTGGCAGATCGTTGCCTCATGTAATGATGATGCTTATTCCCGAGGCCTGGGATGGCAACGATAAAATGGATCCTGCTAAAAAAGCATTTTACGAGTTTCACTCAGCCTTTATGGAGCCATGGGATGGTCCTGCCTCTATCTCCTTCACTGATGGAAGGGTAATTGGCGCCACCCTGGATAGAAATGGTCTCAGGCCTTCGAGGTATTGCGTTACTACCGACGACAGGGTAATCATGGCATCGGAAACCGGGGTGTTGCCGATAGATCCAAAACTGATAAAACAAAAAGGAAGGCTGCAGCCAGGAAAAATGTTTGTTGTGGATCTTGAAGAAGGACGAATAATTAGTGATGAGGAGATAAAGGAAAAGATATGCTCCCAGCAACCTTATGGCGAGTGGCTAAATAAGTATAAGATACGGATGGAAGAATTGCCGGAACCGAGGGTTATGTTTACCCATCTTGAGCACGACCAGGTTTTTCAATATCAGAAAACATTTGGTTATACAACAGAAGATCTCGACGTATTGATCGGACCGATGGCACTGAACGCAAAGGAACCGGTTGGATCAATGGGAAACGATGTTCCGCTTGCAATATTGAGCGATCAACCGCAGCATCTCAGCAGTTATTTTAAACAACTATTTGCGCAGGTTACAAATCCACCAATCGACCCCATAAGAGAACGTCTCGTAATGTCGCTGGTAACGTTTGTTGGGAACAATGGAAATCTGCTCGAAGAAGATCCGCTGGCCTGCCATTGCGTAGCGTTGAAGCATCCGGTTCTTTCTAACCGGGAACTTGAAAAGATACGAAGTATCGACACGGGAATATTCCAGGCACACACGCTGCAATCTTATTTTATTGCGGACGGGAAGCCAGGCTCAATGCAAAAAGGAATTGATCGCCTCTGCAGGTACGCTGCGGATGCTGTGGAAGATGGTTTCGAAGTTCTGATAATTTCTGACCGGGCGATAGATTCGGAGCATGCGGCGATTCCGTCCTTGTTAGCTACCGCTGCAGTACATCATCATCTCATCAGAAAAGGATTGAGAGGAAAAGTTGGGTTGGTAATTGAAGCGGGTGATGTGTGGGAAGTTCATCATTTTGCCTGCCTCATCGGCTTTGGAGCTACCGCAATCAACCCTTACCTCGCGTTGTCATCAATACGTGACATGAAACTTACTGGAAGGTTCCAGACGGATATGGACGTGAGTCAATTAAAAAAGAACTATATTAAAGCCGTGAATGATGGATTGCTTAAGGTGTTCTCAAAAATGGGAATCTCAACCTTACAATCTTACCAGGGGGCGCAGATATTTGAAGTGATCGGGCTCAACAGAAATGTCGTTGATAAATATTTTTCCGGGGTCGTATCCCGTATAGGTGGAATGGGGCTGGATGAAATAGCAAGGGAAACTTTGATTAAACACTATTTTTCATTCAACAAGAAAAATGTTCCGATTGATCGTCTCACAGTAGGAGGAATATATCAATGGAAACGCAAAGGCGAGTTTCATTTATTCAATCCGCAGACCATTCACCTTTTACAGTATTCCACAAGACTGAATGACTATAGTATTTTCAAAAAATATTCAAAACTGGTAAATGATCAAAGCATAAAAGCTTCAACTCTTCGAAGCCTGTTTCAACTCAAACACAACAGGCCTTCGATTTCCTTAGATGATGTAGAGCCGGCTGAAGATATTTACAAGCGATTTGCCACAGGAGCAATGTCATTTGGTTCTATTTCATGGGAAGCTCATACTACGCTTGCAATTGCGATGAACCGTCTCGGTGGCAAGAGCAATACGGGCGAAGGTGGCGAAGATGAAATAAGGTATGATGAACTTCCAAACGGCGATTCAATGTGCAGCGCGATAAAGCAGGTTGCCTCCGCCCGGTTTGGAGTTACCAGCAGGTATCTTACGGAAGCAAAAGAATTACAAATAAAAATGGCGCAGGGTGCCAAGCCTGGTGAAGGGGGTCAACTGCCGGGGTACAAAGTAGATGAATGGATCGGGAGAGTTCGTCATGCGACGCCAGGAGTAGGACTTATTTCTCCTCCTCCTCATCACGATATATATTCTATTGAGGATTTGGCTCAGCTAATTTTTGACTTAAAAAATGCGAATCGCGAGGCACGCATTAATGTAAAATTAGTCTCAAAAGCAGGTGTAGGAACAATTGCTGCCGGAGTAACTAAGGCTAAAGCTGATGTAATACTGATTTCCGGCCATGATGGCGGCACGGGTGCATCCCCGATGGGATCAATAAAGCATGCGGGCCTTCCCTGGGAATTGGGCCTGGCTGAAACGCACCAAACTTTAGTTAAGAACAAGTTACGCAGCAGGGTGGTACTTCAAACAGATGGTCAACTAAAGACCGGACGTGATATTGCCATTGCAACGTTGCTGGGTGCTGAAGAATGGGGAGTTGCAACCGCTGCGCTGATTGTGGAGGGCTGTATTATGATGAGGAAATGTCATCTGAATACCTGCCCGGTAGGTGTTGCAACGCAAAATCCTGAATTGAGAAAACGTTTTTCCGGAAACGCGGACCATGTTGTAAATCTTTTTAAATTTCTGACACAGGAGTTGAGAGAAATAATGGCAGAATTGGGCTTCCGCACCGTAAACGAGATGGTAGGGCAGGTTGATTGTCTCGAAAAGCGCCCTGATATCGATCACTGGAAATTTAAAGATGTGGATGTCTCGGCAATTCTATACAATGAATCTCAGGATGGCAAAATTGGCTTGTTCAAATCTGAAGAGCAGGATCATGGTTTGAAGGATGTACTTGATTGGCAATTGTTGAAAGCTGCCCAACCTGCCCTGGAAAGCATGGATCCGGTGCACGCTAATTTCGATATCAAAAATACCGACCGTGCAACGGGAGCAATTCTATCTAACGAAATAACGAAGAAATACAAAGATGAAGGATTACCGCCGGATACGATCCACTTTAAATTCACGGGAACTGCGGGACAAAGCTTTGCAGCTTTCAATACAAGTGGAGTAACGCTTGAACTTGAGGGAGATGCGAACGACTATTTTGGAAAAGGACTTAGCGGAGCCAAATTGATTGTTTATCCGTCGAAAGAGGCGGGCTTTGTTCCGGAAGCAAATATTATTATAGGGAATGTTGCCTTGTACGGAGCTACTTCCGGTGAGGCTTATATTAGGGGTAAAGCAGGTGAGCGTTTTTGTGTCCGCAATTCCGGCGCTTCGGTGGTGGTAGAAGGTGTGGGTGATCATGGTTGCGAATACATGACAGGAGGCACGGCAGTCATACTCGGGAAGACCGGGCGAAATTTCGCTGCAGGCATGAGTGGAGGCATAGCTTATATATATGATGTACAGCATAATTTTGACAGCTCCTGCAACAAAGAGATGGTAGATCTTGATATGCTGGATGCAGATGATGAACAATTGCTGCACCGGATGATCACAAGACACTTCAAATACACCAAAAGTACCGTAGCCGGCTTTGTATTAAATGATTTCGACAATCAATTGAAGCATTTCATAAAGATTTTTCCGAAGGATCTCAAAAAAGTATTGACGGAAAAAAAGCTAAAAGCAGAAGTGCGACATTAAAATTTTAATCAAAGCAAATACTGAATCATCTTTTCTAATTAACAACTTTCAATAGAGGATGGGAAAAATAACTGGATTTTTAGAATATACAAGGGAACTGCCTGAAAAGCGGCCTCCGGGCGAACGATTAAAAGATTATAAGGAATTTATTAAAATGTATTCCGATGAAAAACTGAATCAACAGTCGGCAAGGTGTATGAATTGCGGCACTCCTTTTTGTCATGAGGGATGTCCTCTTGGAAACATTATTCCCGAATTTAATGATGCCATTTATAGAAAAAGCTGGAAGGAAGCATATGAAATACTTAGTTCAACAAATAATTTCCCGGAGTTTACTGGCCGTATTTGTCCTGCCCCTTGCGAATCCGCCTGTGTGTTGGCCATTAACCAACCGGCAATAACGATTGAAGAAATTGAGAAACATATAATCGAAATCGCTTTTGAGAAGGGATTTGTTATTCCAAAAAAGCCAAATTTACCGACGGGTAAAAAAATTGCGATTATAGGTTCGGGGCCAGCAGGCTTGGCCGCGGCTGCACAATTAAATTATGCCGGTCATAATGTTGTGGTTTTTGAAAGAGATGACGAACCGGGAGGGCTCTTGCGTTATGGAATTCCGGATTTCAAATTAGAGAAGTGGGTAATTGAGCGAAGGATAAAGCTATTGGAAGAAGAAGGGATCAGCTTCGTTTGCAATGCACATGTTGGTGTAAATATTAATATTAGTGACCTCGAACGAGAATATGACGCACTTGTAATTGCAGGGGGCTCTACAATTCCGCGGAATCTTTCTATCCCCGGAAGAGAGCTCAATGGAGTTCAATTTGCAATGGATTTCCTCGTTCAGCAAAACAGAAGAGTGTCGAACAAATCTGTAATTGAAGAAGAAATTATTGCAACTGCTAAAGAAGTTGTTGTTATTGGCGGTGGAGATACAGGAAGTGATTGCGTTGGGACATCCAACCGTCAAAAAGCCGTGTCGGTAACTCAATTCGAATTGCTGCCAAAGCCACCCGACAGCAGGAATTCTTATATGCCATGGCCTACTTATCCAATGATTTTAAAAACGAGCAGTTCTCATGAGGAGGGCGTGCAACGACATTGGGCAATTGCAACTAAAGAATTTATCGGAGATGAAGATGGAAATTTGAAAGCACTGAGGATCGTGGACCTGGAATGGAAATTCTCTGACGAAAGTAAGCCTGCGCACTACGAAGAAATACCAGGTAGTGAGACAGAGATCCCTTGTCAACTTGCCTTACTTGCGATGGGTTTCGTCCATCCGCAGCATGAGGGCCTCTTAACTCAGCTTGGAGTGGAACTTGATGAAAGAGGCAACGTACGAGCTTCCGAGAAAAACTACCAGACCAACCTTTCTAAAGTATTTACGGCAGGTGATATGCGCCGGGGACAATCTCTGGTTGTTTGGGCAATCTCTGAAGGAAGGGAATGTGCAAAAAAGGTTGATGAGTTTTTAATGGGATATTCTCTGTTAGAATCCAAAGATCACAATATTTTGCAAGA
>JBBSPT010000022.1:0-14899 GCA_038258515.1 Chitinophagales bacterium
ATAGTTTTATCATGAAGCTCCTTACTAAAACAACGCTATATTTTCTTGTTGCAATGATTCCATTGCTGGCAGCAACGGGATTCTATCTATTTAACAGATTCAGCAAAGAAATTAATCATAGCAGCGACAGGGAATTGATAAGCCAGGAAATTCAATGGATAAGGTATCTTGAAACGGAGGCAGGAAGTGGGGTGACATTTATTTTACGAACTCCCGACATTTCTATTTTTCCTGTAGATGGGCGGGTGAATGACGTCCCGGCAATCAAAGATGTGTACGCCTACAGTAAAAGCCAGAGTAATAAGATTCCCTACCGGCAACTGGAGCAGGTTGTTGCCATCAATGGCAGCCCTTATCAAATCATTATCCGGCAGTCGCAGGAACAAAAGGCAGTGCTGGTTGCCGATGTAACAAGAATCATGTTGTTTGTTTTTGCAGGTTTGTTCGCAGCTACCTTAATTTTTAATTGGATGATCAGTGAACGATTGTGGAAGCCGTTTCGCAATTCGTTGAATAAAATAAGAAGCGCAGAACTGGAGAAGATCGAAGGGATGCATTTTGAGAAAACAAATACAAAAGAGTTCAATGAACTGAATGCATCACTTAATTACATGACGAGAAAGATCCACAAAGATTATGAGAACATGAAAGAGTTTACTGAAAATGCAGCCCACGAAATGCAAACGCCGGTAGCGGTTGTGCAAAGCAAACTGGAACTCCTGTTGCAGGATTCAAATCTTCGTGAAGAGCAGGTGCAGTCAATTCTCCAATCAGTCACTGCCCTAAACCGGTTAAGCAAATTAAATGAAGCGCTGCTGTTGCTGGCTAAAATTGAGAATCATCAATATGAAACAAGAGAAGAAATTAGTTTAGCTGAGATCACGAAAAAATACCTTTCGCTGTTCCAGGAATTCATCAATGAGAAACAACTAAAGGTGCTAACTTCCTTTAACGAGGATTTCAACTTAACTCTTCACCCGGTACTTGCCGGTTCTTTGGTTACAAATCTTCTTGGTAACGCAATAAAATACAACTACGAAAACGGAACGGTGGCAATAGAAGTTACTGATGATTGCTACAGGATTAGCAATACGGGCAGAGTTGGCGAGATTCCTGCAGATAAATTATTCAAAAGAATGCATTCATCGCCCGACGAAAAAAATTCATCGAACGGACTGGGGCTGGCCATTGTAAAAAAAATCATTGACGTAAATAATCTATCCATTCAATATCGCATGCAGAATGGGATCCACACTTTTGAAATCAGAAAGTGAAAATAGATTTTTTACCATGCGCTGAAGTAATAACGCGTTAGAAAACTTCCCATTAGCTCCTAAGTGCATTACTCCTATTTTATTTTTTCCTTTGCCTTTATCAAAAAAAATGGCGAACCGGTTGATTTTCACCTGCCCGGGCGTTTTGTTTGGTTTTGATTTCCCGGATTTTTGAAATGGAAATTTCAAAGTTGAAGATAAAAAGTCAGATTGCCTTTTACTTCGCAAAGTCCCAACGAAGTAAAGTCACGCGGATAATTTCCCGTCATTTCTGTGGTTTCTCACAGCCTTTCGAAAATAAATCTGAAACGAGAGCAAGTATTTTCACCGCAACTTTCACAGTATTTTCTCCTGCAGATTTCAGTAAATCTTACGCGATAAATTGAGTGTTTTTCTGGCAATATTTTGCTCTGAATCACGCTTTAGCTTGTGAAATCGCATTGATTTCGTGAATTCAATTTACAATAATCCTTAACCTAACCGTAACCCTATGAAGACCATTATTTCTGTGCTTTTTGTATTCCTTTTGCACACTGTATCTGCCACTCCTTATTACTTTTCATCTACTTCAGGAGATGATTCAAGAACGGCGACACAGGCACAAAATCCTTCCACCCCGTGGAAATCAATTGCCAAACTAAACAGTTTTTTTGCGAGCCTGCAACCGGGAGATAATATTTTTTTCAAACGGGGCGAAACGTTTTATGGGACAATCTCCATTACAAAATCAGGCACCTCAGCATCGCCAATTGTAATCGGAGCTTACGGCTCGGGCAACAAACCTATCATTACATCACTGGTGACGTTGTCAGGATGGACAGCAAATCCGAACTACCCGGGTGTATATGAATCTTCTGCCAATACCGCCTTCGGAACAAGTGTGTCAATTTTATTACTCAATAATGTACAGAAAGCTACAGGCAGGTATCCCAATGCTACAGCCGCTAACGGTGGTTACCTGACACTTGACTCTCATTCAGGACTGAATTCCATCACTGATAATGAACTGCCATCCTCTCCCAATTGGAACGGAGCTGAAGTGGTGATACGCACCAACCATTGGACTATCGACAGGTCGCTGATTACTTCACATTCAGGACACACAATTGATTATAAAAATTCGACTTTCATAGCAGCAAGAGATGGCTACGGTTACTTCATACAAAACGATATCAAAACGCTTGATGTTCTTGGAGAATGGTATTTTAATCCTGCCACCAAAAAGATTAGCGTATTCTTTGGATCTGCCGGCCCGGGCGGTTATACGACACAAGCGGCGACTAATGACAATGTGATTTCTTCTTCAAAAGCGAGCTATGTTGTTCTCGATAATTTGCAGATCAAAGGCAGCAACCTGGAAACAATAAATATAAATAACGGAAGCAATATGGTTGTTCAAAACTGCGATGTTTCTTTTGCAGGCACTGATGGCGTGGTTGCTTCGGGAACAAATTTTAAAATTGAAAATTGCACAATTACCAATTCAAACAACGATGGAATAGATGTTTCAACGGGAAATAACTCGATTGTGAGAAACAACACCGTTACTAATTCTTATACAATGGCAGGCATGGGCCTTAGCGGAAACGGCCAGGGATCTGGAATAAGAAATTGTGCCGGTGGTCTTATCGAATATAACCGTGTAATAAACACCGGATATATTGGAATCCAGGTTGGTGGTGACAATGCAAAGATTAAAAATAATTACATTGATAATTTTGGCTATGTAAAAGATGACGGTGGCGGCATTTACACTTCTAACGGACTAAATAAAACCAACAAAGGCAGAGTGATCTCCGGCAATATTATCATGAATGGAATCGGCGCTCCGCTGGGAACTGATTCTGATAAATCTTCTATGCAGGGAATTTATATGGATGACAACACGAATGGAGTAGAGATTATCGGCAATACTGTTTCAAACTGTAATCTCGGGATACAACTTCATAATTCACGTAATGTGGTTGTGAGCGAGAACACGCTTTACAACAATCTTTCTTCGCAGCTATATATGAAGCATGATAATCTTGGAGATCCATTGACCGGACATACAATAACAAACAATATTTTCTTCTCAAAGTATTTATCGCAGCTTGCTTCGTCTGTAACTTCAATTGCAAATGATCTTGCCAACATTGGAAAATTAGACAGTAATTATTATGCACGGCCCATTGATGATGGAACAACTATCTACACTGCTTACACGAATTCAGGCGGTGCACAGACCAGTGGTATCTATGATTTAAATGGATGGAAATCATTATACAACTTCGATAACAAATCAAAATCCAGCGCCAAGCAGATTGAACCTTACACCGTAACCTCCACCAACGGAGCTAACAAATATGTTGATGGCAGCTTTAATACGAGCACGACTAAAAATAATGTGTGGGCCAACAGTTGCTCATTGTCATGGGCGAATTCGGGAATGCTGGATGGAGGATACTTGAAAGTGGTTCCTTCGGCCACCGGATCTTCTATTGTTGTAAGCGTCGGAGCATTGAGTACATCAAAAAAATATGTATTAAAATTCAGTGTGAAAGGCGCAGGAATGGCAAGCATCGCCGCGAATTTGCGGGCTGCGAGCTATCAGCCGATAACTCAATTAAAATACTGGGCTATAGGCACTGCCAGGAGTGACAACGAAATGTTGTTTACGCCTTTGGCAAATGAGTCGAACGGCTCCCTCGTGTTTACCCTGGATGCGAAACAGACTTATTATATTGATAACATTCAGCTCCTCGAGGCGGTGGCTACTCCCACTAATCCCGATGATTCATTACATTTCCTTATAAACCCTTCTACCTCGGATAAAACGATAAGCCTGAGTGGAAACTACGTGGATGTTAAGAATAATAAATATTCAAACAGTATTGTACTTAAACCTTATACTTCAGCCGTGCTGATAAGAGATGGAGGCGTATCGAATGTATCACCAACGGTGAGCATTACTGCTCCTGGTGACAGTGCGAAATTCATCGCAGACGCGAACATTACCATCAGCGCAGACGCTGCCGACAAAGACGGATCAGTGAGCAAGGTCGAATTTTACAATGGTAAAACGCTTCTTGGAAGTGACAACAGCAAACCGTATTCATTTACATGGAATAAAGTAGCGCAAGGCTCTTATTCAATCACAGCCGAGGCAACGGATAATTCCGGCGCTACAACAATTTCATCTGTTGTGAACATCATTGTAAACGCTGCCAACGTCTCACCTCAAATCACATTAACCAGCCCGGTATCAAAAACCAGCTTCCAGTCTCCGGCTTCTATCATGCTTAGTGCGGATGCTTCTGATTCGGATGGGATGATTGAATCCGTGGAATTTTACAACGGCGCTACTCTTCTTGCTACCGAAAAGACAATACCCTATACCTGGTCATGGACGAACGTGGCACCGGGTACATATTCAATCACCGCAAAAGCAAAAGACAATTCCGGAGCGACAACGACAACCCCTGCTGTTGATGTGGTGGTTGCATCTCCGAACAATTCACCATCTGTGAATATTAGTAGTCCATCCAATAATTCAAGCTTCATTGCGCCGGCAGGCATTACAATCAATGCCTCAGCTACTGATTCGGATGGCTCAATATCCAAGGTGGAATTTTACAATGGAAGTACGTTGCTGGGAAGTGATAACAGCAGTCCTTACAGTTACTCATGGAATAATATTGCCGCAGGAAAATATACACTGACGGTTAAGGCAACCGATAACTCGGGAGCTTCAACAACGTCGTCTTCTGTGACAGTTGTCGTAGGTACGCCAAATGCATCACCGGTTGTAAGTATCAACAGTCCTTCAAATAATGCCAGCTTCATCGCTCCGGCAAACGTAACGATCGACGCTTCCGCCTCAGATGCTGATGGCACGATAACCAAAGTGGAATTCTTTGACGGGAATACTTTGATTGGGAGTGATAACAGCAGCCCTTACAGTTATAAATGGAACAATGTTGCCGCAGGTAAATATACACTTACCGCGAAGGCGACGGATAACCTTGGCGCTTCAACTACTTCCTCTGCCGTAATGATCGTTGTGGGATTACCAAATGTGCCACCGGTCGTAAATATCACAACTCCTTCAACTAATACAACTTTTACCACTCCTGCAAATGTGAGGATCGACGCAACAGCTTCGGACCCTGATGGCTCGGTTTCTAAAGTAGAATTTTACAACGGAGGTACTTTGATTGGTGTTGATAACAGCAGTCCTTACAGCTTCATCTGGAGCAATGTGCCTGCAGGAACTCATACAATCACTGCGTGGGCCACTGATAATTCAGGAGCTTCAGTTAGCTCAACTTCTGTAGAAGTGATAGTAGGAACACCGAATGCAGCGCCAATTGTCAACATTACCAGCCCAACTTCAAAAGCAAATTATCCTGGTCCTGCTTCAGTAATTTTAAGTGCTGATGCCTCAGATAGTGACGGCACCATTACCAAAGTGGAATTTTTTGCCGGGGCTAATCTTATCGTCACTGAGAAAGTTGCTCCTTACTATTGGACGTGGAAAAATGTACAACCCGGCACTTACATAATTACTGCAAAGGCCACGGATAATAATGGCGCTGTTACAATTTCAGCTCCTGTGACCCTGGTGGTTGGAACGCCGAATATCCCACCGGTCGTGGATCTTACAAGTCCTGTGGCAAATGATAATTACCAGGGACCGGCTTCGGTAATCCTGAGTGCGACTGCTTCAGATACTGATGGTTCCATTTCCAAAGTCGAATTCTATAACGGAGCAAATTTGATCACGACAGAAAAAGTATCTCCTTATTACTGGACCTGGAAAAATGTGCAACCCGGTAAATACATAATTACGGCAAAAGCAATCGACAATAAAGGTGCTTCGACTATTTCATCGCCTGTGACTCTTTTAGTGGAAACTCCCAACATAGCGCCGGTTGTGAATCTAACGAGCCCTGTTGCAAATGCTAATTACCAGGGGCCTGCCTCTGTAATCTTAAGCGCTGATGCTTCAGATAGCGACGGTTCAATCACGAAAGTTGAGTTTTATGATGGAACGAAGTTGATTGTTACTGAAAAAGTTGCGCCTTACTACTGGACCTGGAAAAATGTTCAACCAGGCAACTACACAATTACTGCAAAAGCTACCGATAACAAAGGGAGGTCAACAACATCTTCTCAAACAGTGATGGTTGTTAAGTCGTTGAATGCGGCACCGACTGTATCGATTTTCAGCCCTGTATCCAATGTGAGTTTTGCAGGTCCTGCGAACATTACAATCGATGCGATCGCTGGGGATGCTGATGGCTCAGTGAGCAAAGTAGAACTGTTCGAAGGAACAACCCTGATAGGAAGTCTGGACAGCAGCCCTTACAGCTTCACCTGGAGCAATGTCGCAGCAGGAAGCCATACGGTTACTGCAGTAGCGACTGACAACTCAGGTAGCTCAAGCACTTCAGCGCCGGTGGTCATCAACGTGGCTGTGGCTCAGAACGCTGCGCCAACAGTGACTATCATTAATCCTTTAACAGATGCAAACTTCATTGCCCCTTCGGGCATTACAATCGATGCTGCTGCGGCGGACTCAGATGGTACTATAAGCAAAGTGGAATTTTATGAAGGCAACACCTTGATTGGAAGCACTGACAGCAATCCATACAGTTTCAATTGGAATAATGTCAGCGCAGGAACTTATGTATTAACGGCGAAAGCGATTGATAATGCCGGAAATTCAAGCGTTTCAATTCCTGTCACTGTTTCGGTTATTGCGCTAAACGCAGCGCCTGCTGTCAACATCACCAGTCCCGTGACGCATGCAAACTTTACTGCACCAGCTACCATCACTATTGATGCAACCGCGATAGCCGCTGATGGCTCGATCGACAAAGTGGAATTTTACGATGGAAGCAATTTGATCGGTACTGCGACCAGTGCACCTTTCAGGATCAACTGGGATAAGGCACCGGTCGGCACACGCATAATAACAGCACGTGCAATGGACAACAATGGCGCCACTGGTTCTTCCTCATCCATCTCGATCGAAGTTTCGCCTATCATTGCCTTTTTGCAATTCACAGGTGATCCGTCAAGTAAAAATGTGGAACTCAAATGGACAACAAATTCCCCTGGCAACAAATCAATGTTCAAAGTGCAGAGGGGTGCAAGAAGCTACACATTTAAGGAGATTGGAACTTTACCTTCTCTCGGTGGCAACGGATCTACGACCGATTATTCTTTTGTTGATTCCACTCCAATTACCGGACGGAATTACTACCGCGTAGTTTGCGTTGACTCTTTGGGTAACCTTGTAAACAGTAGTGTGATCTTTGTAAACAGCAACAATAAGAGCTTCTTCATAGATGCTACTATGTCAAATCGGATGAGTGATCGTACTTCTAAAACTGCTGACGATGTAAATGTAACTGTAGGTCCCAACCCGGCTTCTAATTTCATAACAGTTTATTTCAACACAATAGCATCAGGAAAAAACATGAGTCTTGACATTGTTTCACTTGATGGAATATTGATGAAATCGATCCAGGCAAATTCATCAGACACGAAGGCAGATATAGACATTTCATCATTGAGGGCAGGAAGTTACTTCCTCAGAATCGTGTTATCCGATAGAATTATCACAAAGAAATTTGTGAAGCAATAACAAACACCAAAAAGGCC
Organism: Chitinophagales bacterium; assembly: GCA_038258515.1. Lineage (GTDB taxonomy): Bacteria > Bacteroidota > Bacteroidia > Chitinophagales > Chitinophagaceae > Ginsengibacter. Next base: position 7,926 of record JBBSPT010000022.1, read on the forward strand.
ACGGGGCGAATAATTGGAGAGGCTGTCGCAATTGAAATTGTGACAGCCTCTTTTTTTTCTACATCTCCGTTTAAAAAATACTACATTGATCAAAATTATTTTTCAGCCACTTTGCCGGGTAAAAAAATAGCTAAATGGTGGTGCAGAATTTGATGAGAAGAAGGCGAATAATCGTTCCTGTTTAGTCCATTAAAACGGTTCCCCCAATATTTTTCACATGAAGACTTTTATAGTTCCTATAGATTTCTCACCCGCCTCCATCAATGCGATGGACTATGCGGTTAATTTAGCTATGCTGGTGGATGCAGAAATCTGTTTAGTTCACATTTTCAGCTTACCTGAAAGATATCTTAGAGTCTCATCTGTTTCCAATCCTGGCCTAATAAGCGGGGATGCTGAAAATCGTTTATACAACCTCAGAAGAAAAATCCAAAAAAGAACGGGGAATTCCGTTCGCATACGAAGCGAAGTAAGGCCAGGCAAATTTTTTGAAACACTGAGATCAGTGTGCGAAGAAATTAAGCCCTACGCAGTTTTGATAGGTAGCCAGGGTAAAGCTAAATCCGTTTACCAAAGGTTTGGAAGTCATTCCGTATCTGCAATAAAATATCTAAGCTGCCCGCTCATCTTCGTTCCAAACGGAAAAAAATTTGAGCCGGTTAAAAAGATGGGGTTGGCATTTGATTTTCGGGAAGAGCCTTCGGAAAAAATGATTGAAGAGCTAAAGACGTTTGCTCATGATTTTAAAGTTCAGATACATGTGCTATATATTAACCACGCTGATAAGCAAGACCTGGATGCAGTTTTCGAATCTGGAGCCATCATGAGTATGCTTTCACCGCTACCGCACGAATACCATTTTATCACTGGGAAAAATACAAGAAAGAGCATCCTTAGTTTTTGCAAAAGCAATGGTATTGATTTGCTAATTGTAGTGCCTAAACGACGCAATCTCTTTGAAAAATTAGTTCGCAACAGCCATACGCGGGAATTTGTGTTGCACAGTCATATTCCAGTTATGTCACTCCAATCGCAAACTGCATAAGTACACTAATGCTGAATTTTATAAAAATTGCTGCCGGATTAAACAGACTGTTCTGATTTAAAAAAGACAATGAGTTTGTTGACCGGCCGTCAGGCTATTCGTTGCACTGTCCAAAACAACGCTATCAAAGCAATCGCAGCAGACAAAGGATAGACGACGAATTTTTTATAGTAAGGCTTTTTCCCAAAAGGTAAAATGATAAGCAGGAAAACCAGGGCTATTACAAAAATCTGTCCTAGTTCTACGCCGATATTAAACGAAAAGATAGAAGTGAAAAATTTATTGCGCGGAAGGCCTATTTCATTCAGTGCACTCGCGAAGCCCATTCCATGCACAAGTCCAAACATGAAAATTATCGCGACTCGCCAGGGTTTTAATTCCGTCAGGAGAATATTTTCAATGGCTACAAATGCTATAGAGAATGCAATCAATGGTTCTACGATGTCTGCGGGAAGATGAATGATGCCCTTCATGCTGAGGGCAAGTGTAATAGTATGCGCCACCGTAAATGCTGTCGCCTGCCATAAGATTGTCCTGACCTTAGAATTTAAAAGGCACAGGCTGACGACGAATAGTATATGATCGATGCCATAAGGAACAATATGGCTAATTCCTAATTTGAGATAATACCAAAAAACCTGGTGTGCCGGAGCTTTTTCAAGTACGTAGTTAATCGTGTGACCGAATGAAAAGCGCGGAAGCAATAAAATCATTAAGGCAAAAAATATCCTGCAGCGAAACTTTATCAGATCCTTCATGGATTTAAAGTGTTGAAAGAACTTCCATGGATTCCTTTGTTAACCCGATATCAATTCCTGGTTTATTTTTCAATCCCTCCATGAGATATTGATGAGCCATTGTTTTGTCTCCGGCCTTTGCATAAATGAGTCCTGCATAACACAATAGTGTTGGATTCTTGCAATTTGTTTTTAACGCAGTCTCAATAAATTCACGTGCTTTTTTATAGTCTCCAAGATGATAATATACCCAGGCCATTGTTTCATTTACATCAATATTTTTTGGACGCCTGTTGTATTCTGCAGTCGCGTGTTCCAAAGCCTTCCGGTTGTCGCCTATATTTAAATATGCAACAGCCAGTTCGCGATCCACATAGTGTCCAACGTTATCATCCGTGGCAGCAGCATTGGCATCGCCACTCATGGCGTTCACAATCCATATCGCCAGGGAGTCTGATTTTTTTTGGTCGCCGGTAATTTTATAAAGCTGTGCTAACATTTCTTTTACGGTGTAGTCTGTTGCTAATGTGTCTGCTTGCTGATAATAGCCAATAGCTTTTTTAAAATCTTTCTGAACATAAGCAACATGGCCCAAGCCTGAGATAGCAGGCGCATATCCGGGCCTGTAGAAAAGAGACTGGGCATATTGGATTCCTGCACTGTCGAACTTGCCAACATTTTCATACAAGTGCCCTAACTGAATCCTCGTCCATTCGGTATTGTCCTGTCCGGGTAATCCGGCCTCCACGGCGAGTTTCATCGCTTCTATCGCGCCAGGGTAATCACCAAAGATTTCGCGCAAATATGATATTCTTGAATAGGATCTTATATCCGGACGGAGAGATACCATTTTATCTGAGAACTTGACGGCCTCATCATAATTCCCCATCTCCACATTCCCATCTATGAGTAGTCCGTAAATAAAGGGATTGTGAGTGTTGATCTTTTGTGCTTCGTTCGCGATCTCCAGTCCCTCCGCAAAATGATGCTGCGAGAGATATATCATCGATTTGAAAGTGAGTGCCTGGAAGTTCTCTGGTTCTATCTCCAGCACCTTGTTCACCTGGTTCATAGCTGCCTGGTCATAGTATGCATTGTCACCGGTGACTCTCGCCTCCTGGATGAAAATAGTAGCCAACGCCAGCGCAGACTTCGTATCGCCAGGGTTTTCAGCCATTGACCTGAAGGCTGTCCTTGCCATATTTTTTGTCTTTGCCCATTCGGGAGATAAAGCCAATGGCCCCTTCCTGTCTTTCAATTCGTAATAAGATATTTCCTTGTTGTTTTTTCCACGCTCATACCTGAAGATGATGAACGCAGTCCCAAAAACAAAAAAAGCAATTAAAAAAAAGTATGTAATTTTTTTATTCATAATTATAATTTCATAAAAAAAGGCGACCACCGCAGAATGCGGCGGTCGCCTGGTAGATAATTATTCTTTTACAACACTAAGTGTTTGTTTTAATTTTCCATCTTTTAAAAACCTGATGAAATAGGTTCCCTGCGGAACATTTTTTAGCTGCCAGTTAATTGTATGAGTACCGGCGCTTTGCTTTTCATTTGCCAATATTTTCACTGGCTGACCGAGAATACTGTAGACGCCAATTTGCACATTGGCATCAGCATCTAACTGATATCTTACGGTATTCGTATTCACCATCGGATTCGGTGAAACGGTTGCGAAAATCTCGGGCGCTGCGATACCTAACGATTGCGTGGCGGGAAAAGTTCCCATCGCTTTGTGATCTGTCATTTGATCAACGTCGCAATCACATATATGCACTCCTGACCATGGTGTTTGCACATACGGGAATTGGTCTTTAAATGCTATGTCATTTTTCTCAACTCCGGTAGTGTAAGAATACACACTCAACAGATCCGGTGTAACGGGATTTGAACCATTGAAGTCATCGTACCACAATCCAACAGCAGCCAATACAATTCCACTAACCGCCTGCAATTCGATACGGGTCACATCGTCTTCCAACCTTCTGCCATTCGGAAATCCATCCATATTTGGGATAAACTCCATTTTAGTACTTCCGTTGTACCTGGTATCGGTCAATCCCAATACCGCTGCCTGTATAAGTCCCAGCGAGTTGAAGTCGGGGCTATTTCTTGGAGTTGTGGGAACTGCCATATTAAGCCTCAGCATGTCGCCTCCGTTAGGAAGGAAATTATTGATAAACGGTTTACCCGATGCCAAAGGATTTCCAGCTTTACCGGTTGCCAGTTGATAAGGAGCGAGGTTTGGAACGCCGGTATGAAAAATTGGCCAAATGTCCACGGAGCGTGGCGATGCTGCGGCCGGCAGCAACAATGATCCAAATGCACTTTCTGACAGAGCTGTTCCATCAAGAGCAGCATTTCCTTTCAGATTATACAAACCCATCGTATTGTTAGTGAAGTTGAATTTTCCCAAAGAACGGGTTTGAATACGGAGTGGCTTAAGAGATGGAACATTATCGCCAATAAAATTATTTTCCATAAAAAGAGCGAGTTCGGGATTGTAGAAAAATTTCCCGAATTCCGCAAGATGGGCAAGATCCTGATATGGTGTGAGACTGTTCCAGTAATCTTTATATCCCGTAGGGATCACTGCTTCGTTCGTCAAGGGCATACCCAGTCTTGATACCTGTACCCAATTGCCGGAGGTAGAAGAAGTTCCATCTCCATTAAGAGTTTTCATTGCGCGACGGCTTGCACTTGCCCAAACGCCAATCACATAGTCAGGATCGAGTATATTCTTTGCTTTATAAACGCTCTGATGATTTTTTTGCAAAGTAGAAATGTCAATTTGCATTGCGATCGTTGAGACATTCAGGCATTTCAAGCCATCCACCGATTTTCCGTTTTGTCTTGGCGCATCTGCAATGTCAGAAATACCGCCAATATCCACGAAAAATGGATCATCTATTGGCCCGACATAAACATATTCACCAGTTGTTGCTGTTCTGCGTGAGTCCATCATTCTTTTGTCATAATCAGGACCACCACTCAATCCCAGTGTGCCTTGCAATGATCTTGGGCCTATGTTCGGTGGAGGAACTACACCGTCAGTGATTACAGCCATGAAAGTTTTGCCCCCATCAGTGCTTTTTTCGAGGGTGTAAGTGGTTTTCAAATTTTCATTTCCTGCCGCGTTTGCATCGAAATTGCGCCTGATGTCCAGGAATGTGTTAGGATTTTGATTTGTCCTTTTAAATGTATAGCGATAAGTAATATCATCTCCGGGTGTAGAGACGTCATTGTCAATATGAATCTCATATCGAACGTCTTCAGAAAAATGATAAAAATAAGGCCCTGCCTGCGGCAATTGCCCCGGGATGAAGTTAGCAATGATGACAACCCTCGTTTCATTTTTTGGGTCCCGGAACGCATACACGTCAGTGTTGTCGGCAACCGGATCGTCTGCAATCATCGGGGCCTCCCTGTGACTGGAAGACATGAGTAAGGCTGAAAAAATTGTAGTTGCCGCCGCGACAATTGCAATATTCAGCTTACGTTTCGTAAATCTTTTTTGCATGTTTTTGATTTTGATGTTTAAAATAAATCGTTAATGGTTTGACTATAGATGATGAATTTTTTTTCTGCTGTTCGCAGAGGTATATGCATTAGCCTGGAATTCCAAAGCTGACGCCTGGTTTGGATAGGAAGGATGCTTTAAACATCTAAAGGAGAAAGAGAGATAATTAAATTACGAAGATTTAGTTAGCATGGATTTAACAATCGTAGGTAATTTTTAACTTTTGCTTGTCACAAGTATCGGGCCATGATGGAAAAGATCTGTAATCTTCCCTGATTTGTAATTAAAAATAAAATGTAACGCCGGCCCTTAAAGAGAATGGAGTTCCGGGAGTGAAATGTATTTCGGAAACAGGTGCGGGTTCATTTTGCAAACGACTCTCAGTGTCGAATTGCGTCTCCTTCCATTTTGTATCAAACAGGTTTTGAATTGCCAATCCAGCTTCCCACTTTTTCATTGAATAGTTGACCGCAGCGTCAACAACAAAATATCCTTTTGCGGTCACACTATAATTTTCGTTCGCCGGCCTCTCATCCATAAACCGGTAACGTAAGCTGCCGTTCCATCCATATTTTTGCCTGTAGGTTAGTCCGCCAACACTCGAGAAACGCGGTGCCAATGGTAAGTAACTTTCATTTTTAGATACTCCAATAGCCCGGGGATTTGCCAGACTCAAATCCAAATCTGCAAAAAGATTTTTAGCCACTTCGTACCTCGCTGAAAAGTCCAATCCCACTCTCCTGGTTTGTCCACCTGCTTCCACTACACCTTCGTCACCGACATAAACAAATTCCTGATCGAGCCATAAATACCAAAGTGCCGATTGAATAAACAGTTTCTTGCCGACTTTGAATATGCCGCCTAAATCAGAACCGTAAGCAGGCGGCAATACTTTTTTCCCATTTTGCTGAACAGCCACCCTGGTATCATTACTATGGAAGCCTCTGCCGTTATATAAATAGAATTGTACTTTATTGCTTACCGTAAAATTGAAATTCAACTTTGGACTCAAGATAGCTGCGTTAGATTTGAGTAATGCAGAACCTAACATGTCATTGTAACGGTCGTCGAAATAATCAGCTCTTATAGCCCCCGTAGCATTAAACTTTGGTGAAAAGAAAATTCGTTGAGACCAGTAAACTCCTGCGTTAAATTCATTGATGTCACCTCTCATCAATTCAGCAGTGTTCAGAATCCTGTCCCTGGTTCGGGTAAGTTCAATATTATTGATATCGTCATATCTTACCTGGATGCCGGTCCTTGTTTCTGTCTTTAAGTTTCCAAGAAAAAATTCTTTGTGATAAGAACCGTTATAACCAAATATATTCCTCATTTCCTTTTGCCTTATCTGATCGCCGTTCAAAGGATCTTCTTTGTAAAAAGTAAAATTAGAATACAATTCAAATTGATACCTGCTATAAAAAATTTGATTACGAATTACGCCACCTCTATTTAGATTTGTCAGCAATTCTACATTGGCGTTGTACCGCGATGTTTTACCTCCCTCTGTATTGTCGATGGCTCCATAAAATCCAACCAATCCACTTTCCACCGCTCTTTCAGGAATCTGGCCCGAGGCATTCCATTTACTCGTGAAAGCAGTTAGGGTTGTTGTCAATGTGCTGTTGTTGCTAATGCTTCCATGGTATTTCAACGTTCCGTTGAG
>JBBSPT010000023.1:0-14594 GCA_038258515.1 Chitinophagales bacterium
ATTTTCAAAAAGTCTATTTGAATGAAAAATCATGAAAGAACAATCTATCAATAATGAAGACATTTTTAAATCTCTATCTGAAGTAGCAAAGGCCATTCTGCGTTTAATCTCATCCACGTCTCCGGGAATGGTAAACGTAAGTCCCTTTCACGGAAGTTGGACCGTGGGTCAGCTTCTTTCGCACCTTACAAAGTAAAATGTTGCTATAGCCCAATCCATGCAGACTAGCGGCACTCTAACATCCAAAGATGTAACGCAAAGAATTGAGGAAATAAAGAAAATTTTTCTTGATTTTTCCGTTAAGTTCAATTACCCTGAAGTCATTTTGCCATCAAAGGAGAAAAGACCAAAATCCGCAATCATGATGGACTATAGAAATTCTTTCAAAGACTTGACGCACACATTCCAAGGCACTGATCTTTCTCAGATAATGAATCTTTCGGTCTTCGGCGACATCACAAAAGTTGAACTTTTATATTTTGTACTTTATCACACGCAAAGGCACATTCACCAACTCAAAAACATCCTGGAAGACCTGAGGGCGAAAAGCGTTCGACACTAATGTCAGCAATCAAAATGCCGGCATGCATTACGCAACGCTGTCAACGATACATCTCCTATCCTATTTTGAATCCAATGGATCGAACCGGAATAAATCACCAGGTTCACCATCTTTACCTTCTGAGCTGATGAAAAGTGTTCCAGACGGTGAAAAGCAAATTCCTTCTGGTTGCGGCATCATCTCTTTGTCAATCACCCGGAAAGCTTTCAAGTTCCCATCCCGTGAATAAACGGCCAGACACTTATTGTCTTTAGTAGAGAGCATATAAATGTCTTTGGTAACTGGGTGAACAGCGATGGCAGAAGGATTGAATTCAAGTTTTTCGTCAGCAACCTTTTCAAAATCCGTTTTATGAATCAAAAGAAAAGGCGTTCCATTTAATTTTTCTTCCTGCATGTCAAACGAATAAACAGCGCGGGTAGATTTTTTCTCATCATCCAGCCCCGAAAAGTCTTTGCATGCTATCAACAACTTTTTCGTGACCGGATCATAACACAGCCCTTCTGAATTATTCTCCTTCTTCAAAAACGTTTTAATTTTTTCAACTGAAGGTGTACTCCTCCAGTTTGAAATTTTGAATAAAGTTCCGTGACTCCACAAGGCATAAATGACATCGTCAACAAGAGTAACATCTTCAATGTCTGGATTCGCATTTTTTTCGATGTTGAAGGGAATTGTTTTTTCGAGGGTCAAATTATCTCCATCGATTTGCACAAAATAAAGAATTGCATGCTGGTCTTCGATGAGTACAAGATGATTTTCGTCGACCCAGGTGTTGCCAGACACTTCCACCAATTCTTCAGGAAGTTTCCAGGTGTGAGTAGGATTTTTCAGGTTATAAGCAAAGGACATATTTTCCCCGGTTTCCGTCGCTGAAACCATTGTAGCAGTTGGCTCTTCCGACTGTTGCTTCAAATGAGTTTCGTTGGAACCGCATCCGATTAAAATAAAGAAACCAAAAACGAACACTTTATATCGCATAAAATTTTTTCTTTAAAAAAGTAAAAATAAACCTAAAGAATTAAGCAGGAAAATGGTCTTTAGAAAGTTCCGGAGAATTCCGAAAATTTGATTTTTGGAAATCAATCCTCAATTTCAACGAAATAAAAATATCCGGAACCAATTTTGATGTATAAAAATTGCAAGAATTTTTCTCAAAAATTTTTAAAAGCTTTTTATGTTACGAAGCGTCAAAAAACTGGATGGATTTTCTGTCGGAGCCACCGATGGTGAAATAGGAAAGGTCTCTGAATTTTATTTTGATGATCTCACGTGGACGATCAGGTATATGGTGGTAAAAACGGGTGGTTGGCTTACGGAACGTAAGGTGCTCATCTCACCTGAAGCACTGCTTGGACCCGACTGGGATGAGCAGGTGCTTCCTGTAAATCTTACGAAAGACCAGGTGAAAAACAGCCCGGACATTAATACTGATAAACCAGTATCTAAACAGGAAGAAGAATCATTGTTTGCATATTACCCCTGGCAAAACTACTATGATGCAGGCTTTTTTGGCGGAACAGGCATCATCAATACTATGCCACCGTTTCCGATCACAGGAAAGAATGTTTCTAACCAGGACGATATAGAAAAAAAACATGATGACTCGCATTTACGAAGTACCGATGATGTAAAAGGTTATACCATTCATGCAGTCGACGGCGCCATAGGAGATGTCTCAGATTTCCTTATAGATGAAGCAAGCTGGAAAATTCGCTTTGTAGTTGTCGACACCGGAGATTGGCTTCCGGGGAAAAAAGTATTGCTGTCTCCCCAATGGATTAAGGGAGTAGATTGGGCAATGGAAGAGGTAACAGTGAATGTAAATAAAAAGGCCGTCCAAGACAGCCCCGAATATGATACTTCAAAACTGCCTGATTCCGCTTACCATGATCAGATTCACGAACACTATGGCCATCCCAAATTATAAATATTTAATGCAGGAAGGCCGGTATCGTTGATTGTTAAACGGGACCGGCAGCCGTACGCTATTGCTTTTCAATGATTCCGCAACCGATTCTTGCACCGGCATCTCCGGAAGGTTGCGATACGAAATCATCCACACCGCCATGCACGATGATAGATTTTCCAAGAATATCTGTCTTGGCATCACCACCAAGTGACCAAAGGTCTGTCTCCATATCAATCGAACCTTTTCCATTTGCGTCAAGACTTACATTTCCAATGTCACCGGAGTGAAAGCTTCCACTTCCCCATTTGCCATGATCGGCATTCGTAGGATTCCAATGACCGCCCGCTGCCTTGCCTGCGTCTCCGCAATCTCCATGCTCATGAATATGAACAGCAACACTGTGATTTGCTTTGGAAGGTACAGCGAGCTCAAGATGCATTTTCACTTTTCCACTCACCACATCAAACTGGGCAGATCCGGATAGCGTTGTATCAGGCATAGTACCAGACAACTGTGCCACCGCGTGATCAACTGTGGAATCCATATTCGCTTCCATATTCATAGGTACTGCCAGGCTATCTTTATCTGTACCTGCGGAATTATCAGAATTGCTATTGCAGGCCGAAAGGATAAATGATGCGAGAAAAATCCAAGCACTGACTCTTAGGAAATACATTAAATGTTTCATGTTTGTTGTTTATGGTTAGGAAATTTTTCGATATGCAATTTACCAACAAATTAGCTGCCAACTCCGATCAACCTTTTATTTGTTCGCATTTAAATTCAATACAAAAATCATTATACGACCTTAAAATTTTTTTACCAAAGTCAGATCGATTAGGAATTATCTTCTAACGAAGAAAATTTTAGCAATAAATAAGCCAGCAGGCCTTTTTGTTAAGAAGGTATTTTCAACCAGAGTGTCTTGGTTTAAATTCAGCCAAAAATTAAAAACACTTTACTCGTTTTTCAAACTGCTGTATCATTGTATTTATTACCTTTATTGATAACTAAAAACATCATTATGTCTCCCTTCGACCTGTCAAAACCTGTTGCGCTCGGTTGTGATCATGCAGGTTTCGAATACAAAGAAGATATCATCTCTTTTCTTGATGGAAAAAGCGTTACATGGAAGGATTTTGGAACGTTTTCTGAGAAGTCGGTTGATTATCCCGACTTTGCCCATCCCGTAGCAGATGCGGTTGAAAAGGGAGATGCCAGTTTTGGGATTTTAATTTGTGGCAGCGCAAACGGCGTTGCTATCACTGCGAATAAACACCAGGGAATCCGGGCGGCTGTTTGCTGGGGCGAAGAGATTACAGAACTTGCAAGGAAACACAACAATGCCAATGTGATTTGCATTCCTGGCAGGTTCGTACGAGAAGGGTTGGTAGAGAAGATGATTGAAATATTTATTCATACTGACTTTGAAGGAGGTCGTCATCAAAATCGGGTCAACAAAATTTGTTGTGCCTGATGCCCAACATAATCAACTCAGAATGTAGTTTGTGAATTATAAATTATAGCACCTTTCTGCCGGATTTTTTTTCAAAATCAATTCATGCCTGGATCAACAGCAGTTTGCTGTATCAGTGGCGCATCTTGCTCCCGGTCTTCATTGTAGGAAATTATAAAATTGTTCATCCCCTCTCCCATCATTATTGTAAAATAGTTCTGCTGTATTAGCTCGAGCATGTTTAGGAATAGAAAGATGGCATGAATGCGATTGTCTGAAATGTCGAACATTTTCTCGAAGGAAATATGCTTTTCTTTTTCCACAAGTTCGAGCATATATTTTCTGCTTCCCTCCATTGTGTAGTCGTACTGAATCACTGTGTGCACGGGGCTATGCCGTTTGTCATGCAGTCGTTGCGCAACTTTTTCAAACGCTTTCATTAGTTTGAAAAGTGAAACAGTTTGTATTTCTGTTCCCTCTGTTGCATCATCTCCAATCTTCGCGAGTTCCTCTGCTATGTTTCCCCGTTTTACCAGCAACATTCGCAAAGTTTCCATCTCACTCATCTTTTGCGAAGCCTCCTTGAATTTTTTGTATTCGAGTATTTTGCCAACCAATTCTTCCCTCGGATCAATTTCGTTGCCTTCCGGATCAAGTTCTTTTCTTGGCAACAACATTTTTGCTTTAATCCGCATGAGTGTGCTTATGAAAAGAATGAACTCGCTGCTTAACTCAATGTTCAGCTCGTCACTTTTATGAATATAATCCAGGAACTCATTTGTAATTTTCGTAATTGGAATATTATAAATATCCAGTTCATCTCTTTCAATAAAAAATAACAGCAGATCAAATGGGCCCTCGAATTGCGGAAGTACAATCTGATATATTTCTTTACTCATTTAAAATTCGTTTGTGAAGGACGTGTAGAAATTTCTGTCTCAAAAAAATATCTTAATCTTTTTGGCTACAAATTTAAGATAGCTCAATTGGCGGGCATCTAAAATGCACGCGACTCCTGCGCAAAGACTGCAACTATGATGACAAAGATTAAACATCCGGAACTGTGAATATTTACCACCCAATGTTACCTCGAAGCCTTCAATTCATCTCTTATTTCTATTAATAGTTTATCTGTAGAAGAAGGGCCGACAGGCGCTGCAGCTTCCTGTTTTTTACTAAAAGAACGAATAGCCGAAATGAAACCAAAAATTACCAGGGCAATCACGATAAATTTAATAACCGCAGCTAAAAAATTTCCGTAGTGAACTTCACCCCATTTTAGTTGAGAAATATTTTCCGCGCCTATGGCCTTCAACGCCGGAGTGAGCAACAGCGGAGTAATCACATCGTCCACAAGAGAGGAAACGATTGCTCCGAAGGCGGCGCCAATGATTACTGCAACAGCAAGATCCAAAACATTGCCCTTAACTGCAAACTCTTTAAAATCCTTAATAAGGCTCATAATTGAAATTTTAATGTGAAGAAAACTTATTTTTTTAAACCAGGAAATTGCATGTTGAATCCTTTTAAACTGTCTCGCAGACTACTCGCGATGATGTATTCCTTATACCAGTTTTGATCGCTCGGAACAATGGTCCAGGGAATGATGCTGCAATTTCGGAAACAGTCTTCGTAAACTTTCATATAGTCGTCCCAGAGCTTCGCCTCTTCGAAATCTTTCTCATTGTATTTCCACATTTTGGCAGGATCTTTCATTCGCTCTTCCAGGTCCTGTTTTTGTGACTCGGGTGAAATATGAAGATAGAATTTTAGAATGGTTGTGTTGTTGTGAATGTGAATTAGTTGCTCCCAATCATTTATTGCCTGCATCCTTTTCTTTGCCGTCTCATCATCACACCAATTGTGAACGCGGGTTACAAGGATGTCCTCGTAATGACTACGATTGAATATTTTTATCATACCAGTTGCGGGCGCATACTTATGCACCCGCCAAAGGAAATCATGACTTAGTTCTTCCGGAGTTGGCGCCTTAAAACTCTTTACGCTAACTCCCTGCGGATTCATTGAAGTAAAAACGTTTCTTATAGTACCGTCCTTTCCACTGGCGCCCATACCCTGGAGTACTACCAAAACAGAATGTTTATTCTCTGCAAATAAGAGATTCTGCAAGTCATTCAACTCCTCAAGGATTTCTAAAGTCTTTTCTTTCGTTTCCTTTTTATCAAATTCCTTTGGAGCCCTCGTACTTATTTCCTTTAAATTTATTTCGCTCATAATGTTCATTGAAATTGAATGTCCGGTCGATAAAAATACGGCATTGCTCCGAAATTTCTTCTTTGCACCCGAAAGGCGATTTCACTTTCACATACCACAAAATAACGATAACAATTCGACTCCATTTTTTAACTCATGCTATGATTTTAATTTCGTTATAGGCGGGAAATGCGTATCTGGGATAGAATACAGCCGGCCGAAATAAAATTACCTGGGTAATTTTTAAATGGCAACAGAAAAGAATTAGGAGAGCGATAATGGCTTGAAGAAAGTTCAACATCGGATATGTTCTGAAATGACCTGGTTAAACAGCCATAATTTCTTTTTCTTTAGAGCTAAGATGTGTATCGACAAGAGAAATATAATTGTCAGTAATTTCCTGCATCTCAGCTTCGCCATCTCTGGCAGCGTCTTCACTTATTATGCTATCTTTTTGAAGTTTTTTTATCTGCTCAATAGAGTCTCTGCGAATATTTCGAATCGCAATCCTGGCATTTTCACCTTCCGCATTGCTCCTTTTCACCAATTCCTTTCTCCGTTCTTCGGTAAGTGGAGGTAAAAATAATCTTATGATGTTCCCATCATTTTGTGGATTGACTCCTATGTTCGCTGCGATGATCGCTCTTTCGATTGGCTGCAACATATTCTTTTCCCATGGCTGAATAGTGAGCGTTCGTGCATCCATAACGCTTACGTTTCCAACCTGGTTGACAGGCATTGGACTTCCGTAATAATCTACCACAATACCGTCTAACATTGTTGGACTTGCCTTTCCTGCCCTGATTCTTGTCAATTCAGTTTCAAAATGGTCAATTGCCTTCTGCATTGAAATTTTTCCGTTATCCAAAATTTGACCGAGATCTTCTGCCATATGCTCAATTTATAAAATGAATGTATTACGCTGAGAGAACATTGCCCTCAAAGGGCAACAAAATTAATCAAATCAGGTTGACTAAAAAGTTAAGAACATTAATCTTGTTCCATTGGTTCACCGGCAAGAGTTAGAATCTTATGCGATTTTAAAATCGGATCCTTTTGTTTCTGTCCGGCGAAGTAAGAGGACTTGGGTTGCGGTCTGCTGTAATATACCAGGGCAACCATTAAAACGGCAGTGGCTGTAAGAGAAAGAATTACCAACGTTGCTCCGTAGGACCGAAGCATGTAGGCAAGCAATATGAAAATTATGTTAGTTAATACACAGACTATAGAAATCATTTTATGGCTGAGCCCAATCTCGAGCAGGAAATGATGTATGTGATTTCTATCGGGAACGAAAGGTGACCGGCGGTTAAGAATTCGCAGGCTTACCACTCTAAGGGTGTCGAAAAGAGGAACGATAAGTATGGCGAATCCTAATGCCGGAGCAGACTCGAAGTCCAGTGGAGATGAAGGATCCGAGGCTACTGTAATAAATTTAATAACAAAGACAGAGTTTAATATTCCAATGAGTAATGAACCAGTGTCTCCCATAAATATTTTTGCCGGAGAAAAATTATAAATGAGAAAAGCCAGCAGGCTACCACTGAGCGAGAAAGCCATCACTGCATACATCGGTTGAGAAGCTGCGACAAAATAGGCTCCAAAAATTGCCGAGGTGAGCAAGCCTAATGACCCGGCAAGTCCGTCCACTCCGTCAATCAGGTTGAAGGAATTGGTAATTACCACGATGGTAAAAAGACTAAGCAAAATGCTGGCAGTGTTTGGTATTTCGTTAATTCCAAGAAAACCATGCATATTGGTTATTTGCACCCCGCCAAACTTGATGATAATCCCGGCAGCTACAAGTTGTCCAATAAATTTTTTGGTTGCAGAAAGAATTAGAATATCATCTTTGATTCCGAGAAAAAATATCAGCATAATAGCTGCCATGAAATATTGCAACACATCTGCTGTCGCTGGCGGTACTCCTATTAAAGTTGCTATGATAAATCCTGCAAAAATTCCCAGGCCTCCAAGGGTTGGTATGACGGCTTTATGCACCTTCCTTTCGTCAGGCTCATCAAAAAACTTCTTCTCTTTTGCCACTTCAATAATTACAGGGATAGAAAAAAACGTTATAAGAAACGCTAACCCCCCGCTCAGTAAGATATTATCCATGCCTAGTTTTTAAATAAGCAACCCGATGCAAATGTATAATTAAGTTACAAGTTAATTTTTATACGCCCTAAATATGTAGCGGGTTTCTAATGAAACGATGGCCCCTAATTATTAGATAACGATAAGTAACTGCACTTATTTTATTTCCCCCCAAAACCATTGCAACTTCAACTATTCTTCTATTTTTTCGTCCACTCCTGCAGTCACCACCACTTCGCCCATTTTATTCATAGGATTTCTGCGGTTCTCATCATATTGCGCCTGGTTATTCAGAATATCAATACCGGCAAAAATCGCAGCTACAAAGGAAGACGGATCGGCCATATTCTTTCCTGCAATATCAAACGCTGTTCCATGATCAGGGCTGGTTCTGATCACAGGCAATCCGGCAGTATAATTAATGCCTTCTGCACCCTGCAATGATTTAAAAGGAATGAGGCCCTGGTCATGATACATTGCCAGCACGGCATCAAACTTATGCTGAAATCCTCTTGCAAAAAATGCATCTGCACCAAATGGACCATTTACAAGCATATTATGTTGTTTGGCTTCTTTTATAGCAGGTTTTATAAATTGCTCTTCCTCGGAACCAATAAGTCCTTCATCTCCAGCGTGTGGATTAAGCGCCAGCACGGCTATTTTAGGGCGTTCGATATCAAAATCCCGCCGGAGCGAAGCATGTAAAATTTTGAGCTTGCCAAAGATGCGTTCCCTGGAAATAAGTTCCGCCACATTTTTAATAGGTACGTGTTCAGTCACCAGCCCTACCCTGAAGTTTGCGGCAGTCATCAACATCAGGACATCGTTTAGCTTAAAAAATTCCTGTAAAAACGGGGTATGTCCTGTATAAGTAAAATCTGAACTTTGAATGTTTTTTTTATGAAGCGGAGAGGTCACCAATATATCCAGGTGCTCATCCTTCATGGCCTGAGCTGCAGATAATAAACTGACGGCTGCATATTTACCACCGGTTTCGGTTAAAGTGCCAGGCTGGATAGCCACTTCTTCTTCCCAGCAGTTAAAAAGATTTACCTGCTTCGGATTTATTTTACCAAAATCACGTGTACTTGAAAAAGTAAAATTGAGTTCTGGAATACCTTTCCTATAGAAATTCATCAGCTTGTTACTTGCAAACACAACCGGGGTGCAAAAATCCAACAGCCTGTTATCTGAAAGCGCCTTTAATATTAACTCGGGGCCTATGCCGTTTAAATCTCCTGAAGTAAAGCCTACGACAGGTTTTCTATCTTTGAAAGTATTGCTCAAATGATACTCTTTTTATAAGTGGTGCAATTTAGTTAATTATAATTTGCACATCAAAAGTGGGATTGCATTTCTTATTGAACCACAGAGGATAAGGGCTGGCTTAAGGTCAACCTGCAACATAATTTTCTACCGGCATGCGGTTCGAAATGCTCCTGGCAAGCGTCATTTCATCGGCATATTCAAGTTCTCCGCCAAATGCAATTCCTCTGGCTATTGTAGTAATTTTGACTGGCAAGTCCATTAGTTTTTTACTAATATAATATATTGTAGTATCGCCTTGTATATTCGGGCTCAAAGCAAAGATTAATTCGCCGGTCTTTTCTTCTTCAACCCTTTTTAGCAAGGAATCAATTTGCAACTGACCCGGACCGATACCATCGAGCGGAGAAATAATGCCTCCCAGAACGTGATAGAGTCCATTGTACTGCTGTGTGCTTTCAATTGCAATTACATCTCTTATACTTTCAACAACGCAGGTCATGCTTTGTATCCTTGCCCGGTCGTTGCAGATGTTACATAGATTTTTGTCAGCTATGTTGTGGCATCTTGTACAGAAACTGATTTCCTCCCTCATTTTCGAAATAGCCTCGCTAAAGGCGTGCACCTCAACTACATCTTTTTTCAATAAATGCAAGACGAGACGAAGGGCGGTTTTTTTTCCAATACCGGGCAATTTTGAAAATTCATTTACAGCATTTTCTAATAGTGAAGATGAAAAAATCATGTCGCAAAGATAAATTATGATGGAGGATTATTTCTTGCAGGGTTTAGTTTGATTGACATCTATCAGGAATAAGCCGGCAAGAAATTACGACGCTATAGCAGGATATCTTTTTCATTCTCCCAGTTCGCCCGAATATTTATTTTTTGCGGAATACTAAAAGCTCTTTCAGGTTGTAGTTTGAGTTCATAGTTACCGGGATCCCATAAACCGTTTCCATTGGTATCGTCAAGTATGCGCATTTCATATTCACCGGGATTAAACAGCTTTACTTCCCAATGGGAAGAAGTCAATGGAAAAGAATTTACCAGTTGATTATTTGAAATAAATTGTAACACCGGGTGTTTAAATTTATCAAGGTTGGTAAAATTTAATTTTATTATTCCATAGTCTGTCTCCTTTTTTGTCTTGAATCGAATTGTATCTGGTTTCTCCAACGTGTTACCTAAAGAATCAGCTGCGAAATCTGCCGGAACAACCAGTTCGTACTCCGTATTTTCCTGCCACGGCTGATCAATGCTTACTTTTCGACCCGTGCTGTCGAGCTTTACAGATACCGATTGGTAAGGTTTGAAAAGTGTATCAGTCAGGAGAATTTTACTGCTGTCAAACTCTTCAAGTTTATTTTCAAAAGACAACGTTATTGGGGCAAGGAGATCTTGTATTCCTGCGGTCATTGATGCTGTAAACTTCAAATTCTTTCCGGCAACAGGCTTTGGAGGCGGACTACTCTTTTGTTCCGGCTTTTCCTCGGCGTAAGCAAATAACTGTATCGGAGTTGTAGTTCCTTCTATATTGATGCTGCTGTCTGCGAACGCAAATAATTCTGTTTTGTTATTGTAATATTTTTGACTGCTTTCATCTTTCAGTCCATACACATTATAGGTGCCGGGCGCAAGGTTACTGAAAGAAAAATTTCCGGATGAATCAAGCCTCGCAATATATCTCGGCTTCTTCTTCAATACGGCGGAGTCATCGAGATCGTTGTAGAGTAAGGCTATCAGGGTGCTATCGACTTTACCCGTTTCAGCGAGACGAATATTCCCTGAAAATTTCATTGAATCGATATATGATCCTGTGGAGAAAACGTACCTATAATTTCGATATGGATTATTTTCATTGATATCTTGTATTGCATTCCCCATATCAATCACATAAGTCGTGTTCGCATCAAGCGTATCACGAATTTTAATTGTTACAACTTTCAGTTTGTAATTGATATCGGGATTAAGTTTTGGCGTGGGAGAAACGATCAGGTTTTTCGGAAGGTCCTGTATTTGTATGTACTCATCGAAACTCAGGGTGACACGGTTGGCCGTGAAATTTGTCGTTCGATTTTCCGGAGTCGAATTCAATAAAACAGGCGGTAATGAATCTCTCGGGCCACCAGTTGGAGCAAGTATCTGCGCACAGCTACTGCCGAGAACGGAAAGAAGGTAAACTGCTCCCAGGAACGATAAAAAAACAAGAAAAATCCGGATATTCATTTCACAAAAAAAGCAAACATAAAGGCTTTGATTTGATAATGATTTTTTATTCGTCCTAAAATACTTCTAAAAACCCTGCTCTGCTTCTTCGAGAATTTCATGCAGAGCCACGTCCATCTTATTGGTTTTTACAAACTCACACCAATGGCAATCGGGTTTGCCACAGCCGGTATAAAAATCGTGTGACTGTATTTTATCCCAAACCATTTTTACCTGGTGCTTTACTGTCGCGATATCTTCAGGATTGATATAAATTTTTTCTTTGCGGTAATTTTTATTTTTGTCTGGCTCAATAAAATCAAACTCACTGCTGACTGCTATCCAGTCACGATTGTGGTTGTCCAATAATATTTTGTAGAACACTGCCTGTCTCCAGTAATCGCCGCCGTTAGGTATCTTTTCTTGCGGAGGTTTTATTTTTTCTTTGGCCTTATCAACATCGCCGGTTTTATAATCCACCACGTTCACTTCTTTTCCATTGAATTCAAGCTTGTCAAGTTTTCCTTTCAACGGAACACCATTTACAACTACACCTTTTATATTTCTTTCCAGCGCCACTATTTTATTAAAGCTATGAATGTATTTTTCATAATAGTTGGTAAGCACATCTTCGCCATATTCCAGCCTTCTGTCAAATTGTTCTTTGGTAAAGCTTTCGCGGTGACGGTGCATGTACCAGTTGAAGTCTTTGATGAATTCTTCCTTCGGTGGAAAAACGTTTTTATTCTCCTGCATTTTTTTGAAAAGTTGTTCCAATGCAAAATGAACAGACGATCCAAATTCTGTCGCTTCATTTTTTGGGGAAGGGATTCGGATCAAATTTTTAAAATAAAATTCCAATGGACATTTCAAATAGTTGTTGAGCGCAGTGACATTCATTACAAATCTTTCCAGCAATGCAGTGATGTACGCTTTCTCAATTTTTTCGATTTCGGGCCGTGCATCATTTTGTAATTGCAACACCTGGAATTCAGCTTCCACAAGCGGATCAATAAAAACTTTTTTTGTTTCCAGCTCGTGCATATCTAAAATCTCAGCAATGAACATGGATGGTTCAAGTTCCTTTCCATCATTCTTAAAACAACAATAAGAGATATATAAATTTTGTTCAGCCCGGGTAAGCGCAACATAAAATAATCTTCTTAACTCTTCACTGGAAGCATCCTCGCTTGCAGTCGCGGAATTAAAAATGTTATCAGGGAACTTGTAACCACCAAACGGTTTGCGTTTCTTTTCCCAAAGAGTCGCATTGGCTCCGGCAAAGAAAACGTACTCAAACTCCAGGCCTTTGGAACCATGCGCCGTTAATAAGTTCACACCTTTGTCATTACCGCTTACTTCAATTAAAGGCAAAGAAAGTTTCTCGCTTTGCATCAGGTCAAACAACTTAATTAATTGCTTAAGATCAAGATTCGGATTGCGATGTGTTTCTTCTTTTATAAAATCAAATAAGCCGGTAAGCACTTGTAAAAGCCACAACTTTTCTTCATGCTTCATGATGTATCCGAGTATGCCAGCTTCGCGGATGATACTTTCAAACAAACCCTGCAGCGTAAGATTGGGAGCTTTTGAAATCAAACTTTCCATTGCTTCACTTGTCATCTTCAATTCTTCGTTCATTCCCTGGGTAAACAAGTCTTTCACAGGTTGCCTGCTTCTTTCAACTAACAATCTCCTGATAGAAGTTTTATCTTTTCCAAACTGCCTGTCTGCGACTTCGATGCTGACTCTTGCAATTTCTATCGCCGGAATGTGGAACCAATCATAATGCAATATTTCAAACAGCAACTCATCCCCGCTATAAGGAATATCATGCTCGAATGATAAATACCTGATGATTGAAATGATTTTTTTTGCAAATGGAATGGAAAGAATATTTAAGCTACGCTTGCTGTAATAAGGGATTCCGAGCAGCTTGAAATATTGAGCCAGCTCTTCACCATACTTATTCTCTTTGTAAATGATGCCGATCTTTTTTGGTTCAATGCCTTCGGCTAAAATTCTTTGAACTTCTTTGGTAATGCCAATCATTTCCTGTCGCTGCGTTTCATAATTGTGAATGATCGGCTTATTCGCGAGATGCATTATTTTTTTGTTCGATGAAGAAAGCTCTTTGCTCAATCCCTTGATCTGTTTTATCAAGCGATCTTCATTCTTATCAATGATGGTTTTGGAAACGTCAAGTATGGATTGCACTGAGCGGTAGTTGTTGGTAAGCACCACCGTAAACAAATCATTTTTATAACTGTTGGCAAAGCCCAGCATGTTCTCCACGTTCGCACCCTGGAAACGATAAATACTCTGGTCATCATCTCCGACTACAAACACATTTGGTTTGTCCCAGTAGTTGATCAGCAATTCCACCAAACGGTTTTGTGTACCGCTTGTATCCTGGTATTCATCTACCAAAATGTATAAGAACTGCTCCTGGTAGCGCAACAACAAATTCAGGTTTTCTTCAAATGCTTTTATCACCCAGTTGATCATGTCATCAAAATCATACAAATTGTTTCTGCGCATGAGTTGCTGAAAATTCTCAAACTCATTTACCGCAGCACGCAGCTTTTCCATCCGCGTTGTCTCCTCTTCAATCTTATCGGTACGCACGTCACCTTTCTTAAAATTTACTGTTGCCCGCTTTGCAATGTATTCACTACGCTCCGGTAAAGATTGTATGTATTCATCAATGCGATCATTGATAAACTTTGGCGTCCACCCTTCTCGCTTCATGGTGCTGAACAATGATTGCAGGTTGTTGATCTCGTAATACACATCACCACGATACCTTTTCAGCGGATTATTTTTTGGAAATGAATCGATCAGTTGCTTGAACAAATCGATACGTTGTAAGTCCGAAA
>JBBSPT010000024.1:0-14545 GCA_038258515.1 Chitinophagales bacterium
CATACACGCCGCCGTCAGGCAAAGCTATGATCGAATCTTTGTCGGGGACCTGTATTTTTGACTTCGTTGTATAGCCGTTAAAAAAAGAAATATTTGAAGCGTTTCTACCCAGGAAGGCCCGTGCATTCGAATCGGACGCTAACGTCGGCTTTAACTCCTCCAGCGATTGCTCAATACGCATACTGTCCTGCTTACTTGCTGTTGCACTGAAAGTAACATACGAAATTTTGCGTCCTCCTTCGTCCTCGTATCGCTTTTTGTTTTTATCAAGATAAGATTTTATGTCACTGTCACTGATGTTTATAGAACTGTCAGAGATAACAGTATATGGAACCGAAACATAGGAGATTGAAGCAAACTCTTTTCTTTGCTCCTGCATTTGTTTTGACAGCCATTTTGGGATGTAGACACTTGCAGAAATTAAAGAGGTATATTTATTATAAAGGCTATTGAGCCTCATCGGTTGTATTACCTGTGCGTTGATCGCATTTCTCTGTTCTTCATTTTTCGACCTTTTTGTTTCAGCCCACCACTGCTTCGCTTGTTCTATGTCGTACTGGCCGGTCTCTTTATTTGTAAAGGCCTGTTTTAGCTGCTGAGGTGCGTCCTCGCTGAACATTATCGCACTCATTTCTTTTGGTGTAAAGGTGATTCCCAGGTTATTAAACTGCTCGGTAACTATTCTCTCTGCCACCATCTGGTCCCAAACGGCCTGCATTATCTGGTTTCTTTGCTCGGACCCGTTGTTTGGATACTGCTGTTCCATTTCCTTAACCTTGGTATTGAACTCATCGTATTCTATATTATCTCCATTCACGGTTCCAAGAGTAGTAGTATTTCCGCCACCAAATAATTTGCCCGTGCCGCTACGGGAATCCATTAATATAAACCCAATTAAACTCAAGGCTATAATAGCAATTACTATTACAGCGCCTTTTTCACGGATATTCTGAATGATTGACATCTTAGACTTTTTTAAATAAGGACGGCAAAAATAGTGAATTTAAATTAGGAACAAACTGTGGAAAACTGATAAACGACAGGCCTGATGTGGCTTTGCTGAGTTGGATATTTGCTCTAAAATATTTTGCAAAATGATAAAATATTTTCTCCACAATTGGCTGGGAGTATTTTATATTTTCTGTTGATAAGCCCACATATTCCAAATTTTCTTCTTAGTAATAATTTAAAAGTTTCCTCTTGCATGCGCATTTGACAAAGCCCACACCATTAAGCAACAAATTATCCTACCTGGCTTAACAATTTTCTGGGAAATTTTTTACAAAATGTTTTCCTCTGCAATTTTTATTAACGTGTGTGAATAACCATCCAAAAGGCGGGCAGTCATGTTAAAACTTGATGTTTAATACCGGTGGAGAACAGTGGATAAAAGGGAAGTTTTAATTTTGCATCAGATTATTTAATTTTTGTATCCACATATTCACACCCCTAATAGTAATAAGCCTTTAAATAAATAATATATTAATACTAATTATTATGATAGATATGAACATTGCCGCTGCGAGAAAAGATTTAGAAAAAAAAGGTTTTCTCGATATTGACATTGATGTTAACTTGGAATTGTTTTCCGAAATTGAAAAAATAAAAAAAGAAAAAAATGCGATTGTTCTTGCACACTACTACCAGGAGCCGGATATACAGGATGTTGCTGACTTTATTGGAGACAGCCTGGGATTGGCCCAGAAAGCGCAATCGACGGATGCCGATATAATCGTTTTTGCCGGCGTACACTTCATGGCGGAGACAGCAAAAATTCTCAATCCTCATAAAAAAGTTCTTTTACCAGATCTCAAAGCCGGGTGTTCGTTAAGTGATTCCGCCCCACCTGCTCTGTTTAAAAAATTTAAGGATAAGTATCCAGATCATATCGTGATCACATATATAAATTGCTCTGCAGGGATGAAAGCGCTTAGCGATATTATCTGCACTTCGTCTAATGCACAGGCAATTATAGAAAGCCTTCCACCGGAACAAAAAATAATATTCGCACCAGATAAAAACCTCGGCGGTTATTTAGTTAAAAAGACAGGAAGAGACATGGTGCTTTGGAACGGAGCGTGTATAGTTCATGAAATTTTTAGTCTTGAAAAAATTACAAAACTTAAAATAAGACACCCTAAAGCGAAGGTCATCGCTCACCCGGAATGCGAAGAACCCGTTCTTAGAAATGCCGATTTTATAGGAAGTACGACTTCATTGCTTAAGTATACCGAACAAAGTGATGCGATGGAATTTATCGTTGCCACGGAAACAGGGATACTTCATCAAATGCAAAAACTATCACCAGGAAAAACCTTTATACCTGCTCCGCCTGATAACATGTGCGCTTGCAATGATTGTCCATACATGAAGCTGAATACGCTGGAAAAATTATATTTATGTATGGAGTATGAAGAGCCTCAAATCGTAATGGATGAAGAGTTGCTAATTGCCGCAAAAAGACCAATAGAGAGGATGCTTGAAATCAGCCGTCAATACGGGTTGTAATCATAACAATTCATAAAGGGTAAAAAAAAAGAGATGAAATTTCATCTCTTTTTTTATCAGAAGAAAACCAACAATCTACATTTTGGATTTAATCTCATTGATTCTGTCAAGATGTTTTTGTAAAACAGGTAATGTATTTTGCGCAAATGTTTTAATATCTGTGTCGTTAATATCATCCGCTGCTTTTTTGAAATCATCAACGTCTTCCTTGTGATCATCCACCATCATATCCACATAGGCTTTATCAAAATCAGCACCTGATTTTTTACTTAAATCATCCATATCTTTTATCTGATCTTCATTTAAAGAATCAGGAATTTGTATGCTTTTAAGTGCTGCCACCTGTTTTAAATCGGCATTTGCTTTAGAGTGATCATCTACCATCATTTTGCCGAAATTCTTTACGTCCTGGCTCGATCCTTTTTCCTGGGCCAGTTTTCCCAATTCAACTTCCATGAGACCTCCTTTTGCAGCATCCTTGACGAAATCTTCGCCATCATCACTTACAGAATTGGGATTTGTTGATTCCATGGTTGTCATTGTGCTATCTGCAGTGGCATCTGTGCTATTATCATTGTTGCCACATGCCGAGAATAGACAGGCACCGGAAAACAAAAATATTGCAGGAATTAGCTTTTTCATTTGATTAAGTGTTTTGATTAAAAAATAGTTAACAGCCATAAAGGGGCAAATCCCGTTCCACTCAATCCTCGAAAATATATTTCCAAATACAGTAGTAAAAAAAGGGAGAATTTTGTTGAAAAAATTTCCTTGTTGAGGAATTTCCACAACAAGGAAGGCTTTGAAATCTTTACAGCCTGGAAATAAATTGTGAAATTCTCTCAGCCGCTTCCCATAAAGTGTCGTCTTTTTTTGCAAAACAGAAGCGCAAGACCGAATTGTCGGTTTGATCTTTATAAAATGCGGAAACCGGGATACAAGCGACTCTGGCCTGTGTACAAAGCTTTTTTGCAAAAGCCATTTCCGTTTCACCAGAGATATTTCTAAAGCTATATAATTGAAAATAGCTGCCGTGGGATGTTAAAGGAACTAATCCGGCAGATCGCATTAAAGAAGCCAACAAATCTCTTTTGAGCTGAAAAGTTTTGCTGAGATTTTTGTATTCATTCTCGTGTGTAAGAAAAGTTGCGAGCGCATACTGTATAGGCGTATTACAGGAAAAGCAATTGAATTGGTGGACCTTTCTAAACTCGTAACTCAAGTCTCGTGGTGCGATGCAATACCCTATTTTCCATCCGGTACAATTATAAACTTTGCCTAAGGAAAAGCAGACAAAACTTCTTTCATACAGATATTTATATTTCAACAAGCTTTCATTATCAAGTTCATCGAAAATAATATGCTCGTAGACCTCATCGCTTAGGATAAAAATATTTGTTTCATTCACGAGATCGTGTAATTCCCGAATGTCATTTTTATCCAGGACGGTTCCAGTAGGATTGTTTGGAGAATTCAATATTATGCATTTTGTCCGTTCGGTTACATGTTGCCTTATTAACTTCCAGTTGATGGAGTAGTTAGGCAGACTAAGCGGAACTAAAACGGGGGTCGCGCCGTTTATTTCAACGTTCGGAATATAACTGTCAAAGGCTGGCTCCAAAATTATCACTTCATCGCCAGAGCGTAAAATTGAAGTCAGCGCTGTATAGATTGCGTAAGTTCCTCCGGGAGTCACGGTTATTTCTTCCTCATAATCTATTTCCCTGCCGTATAATATTTTCACTTTTTCGGCAATAGCTTTGCGCAGAGCGGGAACCCCGTTCATATGAGCATACTGATTTCTTCCCGACTTCATCGCTAAATACACTTCTTCAATTAATTCTCCATTCATCGGAAAATCAGGAAAACCTTGTCCAAGGTTGATGGCATCATGTTTCGCAGCTAATGTATTTATTTCCGTAAAAATTGTTTCCCCGGTGTGAGGGAGCTTGCTATTGAGCGATGGCATGTTACAAATAGCTGTGTTGGATTTATTTTGAATAGATGGATTAAAATTTCAGTGCCTTTTAGATATTATTGCCAGCTCTGTCTTTTTTCGGGAAAAAAAAATCTGTCTTGAAGTCCGAGACTAAAGAAATTTCTCTCCTTTATTTTTTTTTACTTCGGCCACATATTCTTTTATGTTCTGTTCTTTATCTTTTTTACAAATTAATAAGACATCAGCTTTGTCCACGACGATAAAATCGTCCAAACCCTGCAGCACGATAAGTTTATCACTTTCTGCATGGACCATATTGTTTGATGATTCAAAGAAGACTGTGTTGCCCCCCACCACAGCATTTGCGTGTAGATCTTTATCGACGTTTTCATACGCGCTGCCCCAGGTTCCAAGATCGCTCCATCCAAATGAGGATGGAATTACGTAAACGTTGTCAGCTTTTTCCAGAATACCATAATCGATAGAGATGCTGATACAAAGAGGATAAATCAAATTAATCACATCTTGTTCCTTCGAAGTGACTAACGCTTTCTTTGCACCTTCAAAAACCTCGTGCATTTCAGGAAGGTATTGTTCGAAAGCGGCGATTATACTCCTGGTTTTCCAAACAAATATTCCCGCGTTCCATAAAAAATCTCCGCTGCGCAGAAAGTTTTTTGCAAGCTCGAGATCTGGTTTCTCCGTAAAAGTTTTTACTTTATAAATATCATCCGTTATCGCCTCCGGTTCATATTGGATGTAGCCATATCCGGTGTTAGGAAACAAGGGTTTAATGCCGAGCGTGACAAGAGCGTTATTTTTCTCCGTGAAATCAAGAGCGTCTAAGCTAACTTTTTTAAAGGTTGTCTCATCTAATATTAGGTGGTCTGCAGGGGCACATATCAAATTACTTTCAGGGTTAAGTTCTGCGAGTTTATAGGAAATATAAGCAATGCATGGTGCAGTGTTTTTTCTAGAAGGTTCGCATAAAATATTTTTTGGATTTAGCTCAGGTAGCTGTTCTGCGACGATATTTTTATATTGTATTGAAGTGACGACATAAATATTTTCGGGCGGAATATACTGTGCGAAGCGATCATAGGTCGCCTGGATCAATGTTCGTCCAAGGTTGAGGATATCCAGGAATTGCTTTGGGTAATTTATGCGGCTCACTGGCCAAAATCTGCTTCCAATTCCTCCGGCCATAATAGCCACATAATTATTTTTATTCATTGTCTTAAAATTAAAAAATCCCTTCCCGCACAAGATCGTGCAAATGGATAATGCCGGAATACACCCCTTCCTTTGTCACAACTAATTGAGTAATGTTTTTTTCTCGCATTATCTCTAATGCTGTTACAGCAAGGTCTTCCGTGCTTATTGTTTTTGGAGACGAAGTCATTATATCACTCGCCCGAACTTTATCCAGCGGGACTTGCTTTTCCAACATCCGTCTAAGATCGCCATCTGTGATAATTCCTGAGAGTTTTTGATTCTCGTCGATAACAACTGTGACGCCTAAACGCTTTTTTGTCATTTCTATGATCACCTCATTGAGAAGGCTACCTGTATTTACGACCGGCTTTTCATTGTGCAAAGAGAGATCCCCCACCCGTAAATACAGTTTCTTTCCCAATATTCCGCCCGGATGAAATTTAGCAAAATCAGCAGACTTGAAACCCCTGACTTCCATCAGACAAATGGCGAGCGCATCTCCTAAAACGATTTGCGCAGTGGTACTGCTGGTAGGGGCAAGGTTGTTAGGGCAGGCTTCTTCGCTAACCGTAGAGTTTAATACCAGGTCAGAAAATTGTCCGAGATAGCTATTAACATTGCCCGTCATTCCAATGACTATATTCTTAAAATTTTTTATGAGAGGAATTAGGACTTTTATTTCCGGGCTGTCTCCACTTTTACTAATTATCAAAACAACATCATCATGCTGAACCATTCCAATGTCTCCGTGAATGGCATCTGCTGCATGTAGAAATAGCGAGGCAGTTCCCGTGCTATTGAGAGTGGCAACGATTTTTTGTGCAACAATTGCGCTTTTGCCAATACCACTTACCACAAGTCTACCCTGACTTTTAGCTATAATACGCACGGCCTTTTCGAAATTATTATCTACGAGATTTGCTAATTCACTGATTGCGCGGGCCTCCAACCCGATCGTTTTTTTCGCGGAAGAAATAATATTTTCTAACGTCATTCCTGTATTCTTCAATTTTTTAAATTCGATAGTTTGTCCAACACTTTTAATTTAAAAAATGCAAACCTACTGCAAATTGATCTAAGGCGCATTTTGATAAAAAGTGTTGACGGACGACTTAATCGTCGTATCTTAAACGCACTAACACTTCAAAAAGAGTTCATATTAGTAACCAGAGCAACTTCTGTTCACAAATTTCAATTGTATTAACTTTGGATTCCAATAACAGAATATGGATTTAGATTAAAATACCATGCCTACAACGAGACTAAAGAGTAAAAAAACCTTAGTAAAGACAACAGCCAAAAAATCTTCTTCGAAACGAATTCCTGGGTTTCTTTCAACTCATCTACAAGAGTTTTTTGGGTTCAAAAGTTTTAAAGATTCCCAGGAAGCAATTATTGCCAGCGTTCTTGATGGAAAGGATACGTTTGTCATTATGCCAACCGGGGGCGGTAAAAGTTTGTGTTACCAGTTGCCGGCTTTGATAAGCGAAGGCTGTGCTATTGTTGTTTCTCCCCTGATTGCGTTAATGAAGAACCAGGTGGATTTGATTCGAGGATTCAGCAGCGCTGATCATATCGCACATTTTCTCAACAGCACATTAAACAAGGGACAACAGAAAGTCGTTAAAGAAGATCTTAAGTCTGGTAAAACAAAGATGCTTTACGTAGCGCCGGAGACTCTAACGAAAGAAGAAAATGTTGATTTCTTTAAGGAATTGAAGATTTCTTTTTTTGCTGTGGATGAGGCCCATTGCATAAGCGAATGGGGTCATGATTTTCGTCCTGAATACAGGAGACTTCGTGAGCTGATGGATGAGATAAACAAAGATGTACCAGTGATAGCCCTGACCGCTACCGCAACTCCAAAGGTTCAAAGCGACATCGTTAGCAATCTTGGACTGCGGAGTCCGGAAATTTTTATTTCCTCTTTCAATCGACCAAACCTCTATTACGAAGTACAGCCTAAACAGAAGAAAGAGCAAGCTGCGAAAAGCATTGTCAAATTTATATCTCAGAACAAAGGCAAGAGTGGTATTATTTATACCTTAAATCGAAAAACAACAGAAGAACTCGCCGGAATGCTTATGGCGAACGGCATCAAAGCTGTTGCATATCATGCGGGCCTGGATGCAAAATTAAGAGCGAAACGCCAAGATGAATTCCTGGGTGAAGCAGTACAGGTTATCGTTGCTACTATCGCCTTTGGAATGGGAATTGACAAACCTGATGTACGATTTGTGATTCACTATAATATCCCAAAATCCATTGAGAACTACTACCAGGAAACAGGCCGGGCCGGCAGAGACGGACTTGAAGGTCATTGCATTTTGTATTATTCATATAAAGATATCGCCAAGCTTGAACATTTAATGCGGGATAAATCATTAAGCGAAAGAGAAATCGGAGGCCAATTAATCAATGAGACAGTTGCATATTCAGAAAGCGGCGCTTGCAGAAGGAAAATCCTATTGAATTATTTTGGAGAAGAATATGATGATGAAAACTGCGGAGGCAAGTGTGATAATTGTAGAAATTCAAGGGAGCTTATCGAGGCAAAAGCAGAAGCAAATATTGCCCTGAATGCGATCCGCGCCCTGGACGAAAGGTTTCCGATTACGTATATGATCCAGGTAATTGTGGGTAAGCTGAATCCTCAAATTAAAATGTACAGGCATGATGAAAATCTGGTATTTGGTAGCGGTAAAGAGAGAGACGGGCATTTTTGGAATTCGCTTCTACGGCAGATGCTTCTGGAAAATTTGATTCAAAAAGATATTGTTGACTACGGAGTTTTGAAGATCACGGGCAGAGGACATGCTTACATGAAAAAGCCGACTTCGTTTAAAATCGCTCTTAATACAATCTTTGAGGACACAGATGACGAAGACGACCATCAGGAAGGTGGAGAAAGCGTAAGCGCCGACGACAGGCTATTTCAAATGCTTAAAGATTTACGGCAAGCAGAGGCGAAAAAAAGAAATCTCCCTCCATTCGTTTTGTTTTTGGAAAATAGCTTGATTGATATGGCGACGCTTTACCCAACTGATTTAAAGGAGTTGCAAAAATGCCAGGGAGTGAGCGTGGGTAAAGCGATGAAGTTCGGGAAACCTTTTGTCCACCTAATCTCGAATTATGTTGAGGAGAACGATATTGAAAAACCTGAAGATTTTGTAATGAAGAGTGTGGTCAATAGGAATAATAATAAAGTCTTTATTATACAAAATGTGGATAAGAAAATGCCTCTCGAAACTATCGCCCGCCATAAGACATTAAAACTTGAGGAACTCCTTGAGGAAATGGAGACCATCGTTGCAAGTGGCACGAAATTGAATTTAGATTATGCAATTGAAGAGCTTGTAGAAGAATATGAACGTGAAGAAATTATTGAGTACTTCAAGGGTTGTGAAACATCGAGCCTTGATATTGCGCAATCGGAACTTTCGGAAGGGAATTATACTTTTGAACAACTCAAAATTATGCGTATCAAATTTTTATGTGAATACGGAAATTGAGAGAAGGCTCTATAGTCTTTTAATATCATCGAAATCAACTTTTTATTTTAATTGAATAATTATATTTTTGCCGTCAAATGGTGCGGTAGCTCAGTCGGTAGAGCAAAGGACTGAAAATCCTTGTGTCGGCGGTTCGATCCCGCCCCACACCACGAAGTTCCAGGGAGGGTTTGTATGATCCAGAATATTATCAAAGCTTTCTTATATTAATTCCCAAAATCATAGATGGAAATTGATAGCGCTAATTTTTTGAAACATTTGTAACTCTATAGGTACATGGAACAAAGGGTGACTCCAAGAAGAGGACATTCTTCCTCAAGATCCCGGAAGTCGAAGCGCTCAAGGAGTCAGAAAACAAGTCTTTATAAAAAACTTTTGAGGAAGGTTAGGAGAGATCCTTTAAAAGTTATTGGGGTTTTTTTCGGGGCCCTACTGTTGATTTTTATAACGATTCAATTCATCATTTACTCCCAACAAAATAAACAGAGAAAGACCGAGATTCACCCTGTTCGTACGAGATAGATGTACCAGATGTTTTGTCACACTCCCCGGATAAAAGCTTTTGAATAAGTGCAACTACAATCTACGAAGTATGGTTTATGAAGAAGTCATCTGCCCATATAAACCATCAAAATCTGGACATCACTTGGATTTACTCCACTAATTCTGCTAGCCTGACCCAGTGTTTTAGGGTTAATTTTCAAGAATTTCTGCCGGGCCTCATTAGAAAGTGAAGCGACTTTCTCGTAATTGAAGTTGGCGGGGATTTCTTGATTTTCTAAGGTTCGCATACGTTCAACCAATTCTTGTTCCTTCTTGATATAGACTTCGTATTTTATTTCTATTTCAGCTTGTTCCAGTGCTTCATTTTGAAACGACTTTGTTACGTCATTGATGGAAGGGATTTCTTCGATCAGTTCTGAGAGTTTGACTTCCGGGCGTAATAGAAGCTGAGAAACTTTTATCGACCGATTTAAGTGGGAAGCAGACCTTTTAGCAAGAAAAAGACCTAAATCAGAGGGGTCGACAGACATATTATTAAAAATGTTAATAATATTCGACACCTCCTTCTTTTTTTTTCTGACCAGATTCATACGTTCCTCAGATGCCAGGCCAATGTTAAAACTCTTCTCGGTTAGCCTAAGGTCTGCATTATCTTGTCGGAGCAGGGTTCGAAATTCAGCGCGGCTTGTAAACATCCTGTAGGGTTCATCGGTTCCCTTGTTAATCAGATCGTCGATAAGGACTCCAATATATGCTTCGTTCCTTTTCAGAACAAACTCCTTTTCGTCCCTGTTGCCAAGATGAGCGTTTATTCCAGCCATTAAGCCCTGGCAGGCAGCCTCTTCATATCCTGTCGTGCCATTTATTTGTCCCGCAAAATATAAGTTTTGTACAAACTTCGTTTCAAGAGTGTTCTTCAGTTGAGTAGGAGGAAAAAAATCATATTCAATAGCATATCCCGGACGGAAAATTTTAGAGTTTTCTAAACCAGGAACTTTTCTTAAAGCCCTCGTTTGAACTTCTTCAGATAGCGAAGACGAAAATCCATTTAAATAAATTTCCACTGTATTTCGTCCTTCGGGTTCTACAAACAGTTGGTGTCGTTCTCTACCTGAAAACCTGTTTATTTTATCTTCAATGCTTGGGCAATATCTCGGGCCCATTCCCTGAATTCGTCCCTGAAACATGGGACTTTCGTCAAATCCCGTTTGAAGAATTGCATGCACTTCCGGGTTGGTGTAGGTAACCCAACAGCTTACCTGATCATTTCGTTTGTGCGATTGCATGAATGAAAATCCAATTATGTTTGGATCGCCTTTTTGCTCCTCCATTTTTGAATAGTCGAGTGAGCGGCCATCGATTCTGGGAGGTGTGCCGGTTTTAAGCCGGCTGCTTTCAAAACCCCACGATAATAATTGTTGAGTCAATCCGGTTGAAGAGGGTTCCGCCATTCTTCCTCCGTGAACTTGCTTTGTTCCTACATGGATTACGCCATTCAAAAAAGTCCCCGTGGTAAGCACCACTGAATTTCCGAAGATTTCTTTTCCCCTCGAAGTGACGACGCCACAGATCGTATCCTCTTTTTTAATCAGTTTCACCACAGAATCCTGGTAAAAGTCCAAATTTTCAAGACTCTCCAATTTTTCTCTCCATTTTGAAGAAAATAACTGTCTATCACTTTGAGCCCTCGGACTCCACATAGCCGGACCTTTGCTCTTATTTAGCATCCGAAATTGAATCATGCTCTCGTCGGTTACGATTCCAGAAAAACCTCCTAAAGCATCAATTTCTCGTATTATCTGTCCTTTAGCTATCCCGCCCATAGCGGGATTACAGCTCATTTGAGCCATATTTTGCATATTCATAGTAATCAGCAGCACCTTGCTACCAAGATTTGCAGCAGCAGCAGCTGCCTCACAGCCTGCATGGCCTGCTCCCACCACAATAACATCATATTTTAAAACCATTAGACAAAAATAGCTAAATAGGAAAGGGTCAAAAATTGTTTCACGTGAAACATTTTACGAAAAACGTACCTTTTGGAGATAAATATTTTCTTTTTCTCGCATATTTTTTTTCAGGATGGGAGTATGATCAGAATAGCCACAAAGGTGTAGTGACCCATGAATCATCACGCGATGAAGTTCATGAAGATATGAAACATTGTACTTTTCAGAATTTTCCTTGACTCTTTCTACGCTTATGTAGATCTCGGCGGTTAGTGGCAATGAAGTTCCTGATAATGTGAAGGTTATAACATCAGTGTAATAATCATGATTTAAATACTCCTGGTTTAGCCGAAGTAGCGTGACGTCAGTACAAAAAACATAATCAATCAACAGAAATCTCTTGCATTCAGACCGGAAGACGTTTTCTATCATTCGTTTTGCATGGTTCACATCGATGATTCCGCTTGAAATCCCATTGTTTCTAAAGTAAATTTTGCCCAAGAGAGATAATTTCTAAATTCGCAACTAGACCCGTGCCGGGAGTGATATATTTACAGACTGAAGTTCAAAATGAAGTTATCAAAGGTTAATACAGGTATAAAAGTAAAAATTAAGTCATTTGAAAATGACGAAATCATATTAAAGTTAATGGAAATGGGCTGTTTGCCGGAAGAAGAAATTACGGTTTGGAAAAAGGCACCCTTTGGTGATCCAATATATGTCTTGGTGGCAGGTTATTCTCTTAGTCTTCGGATTGATGAAGCGGAAAAAATCAACGTGGAAATAATTTAATTCTAAATTGGGAACACTTGAGAATTGCCTTATATTTTGGATCGTTTAATCCGGTACACAATGGCCATTTAATTATAGCAAATTTCATAGCAAATTACTTTCCAATAGACCAGGTCTGGTTCATCGTTTCCCCATTAAATCCCCTGAAAAGGCTGGGCGCTTTATTAAATGAACATCATCGAAAACATCTGGTTGATTTAAGTATAGACGAAGAACGTCGCATGAGAACGTCTAATGTTGAATTTCATTTACCGAAACCATCGTTCACCATCGATACGCTAACCTTCCTCAGCGAGCAATACCCTGATCACGAATTTTCAATTGTTATGGGTGCGGATTCTCTCTCCAATATTAGCCGCTGGAAAAATTATGAAGTGCTACTGAAAAATTACGAAATCATTGTTTATCGGAGGGAGGGTTTTGAAATAATTCCCTTCAAAAATTCAAAAATTATTGTAGCAAAAGCGCCACTGCTTAATATTTCCAGCTCAATGATCCGGGAAATGATTAAAGAGAAGAAGTCAATCCGTTTCCTTGTCCCAGACATTGTAAAAGAAGAAATTGAGAGAAACGGGTACTATAGTGAACGCTAAAAGAGTATGCCAAGAAAAAGACAGCCAAAAACTATATAGGGAGAGCGAATATTTGTGAACGTGAGGAGGTAAAAAGTTAGCAAAATCACGGTAATATTTATTAAACTTACCGTCGAGTAAAGGGAAATGGAAATATCTTTAAGTAGATAGAAAAAAGACGCCCACATTATTCCCACGACAATTGCGTTAATTCCCTCCAAAGCCCGGAAAATTATTACGTATTTCTTCAAATTATACCAAATAGGATAGAAAAAAAGGACCAACAAGGCACTTGGTAAGAAGATAAAAATACATCCGATAATACATCCAAAAATTTGCATTCTTCGGCCTTGGTTTCGCAATACCAAACCGCCGGTATAGGCAGTTACTGAGAAAACAGGTCCTGGAATCGCCCGTACGAGACCCCAGCCAGTGAGATATTCTTCTTTCGTCATCGCCCGGGTTTTCTCCCTTGTTACGTACTGCTCGTACATCATTGGCATAAGTACGTCGCCGCCTCCAAAAACGAGGCTCCCAAATCTATAAACGTTTTCAGAAAGGTTGAACGCTCTGCGGTGTTCCCAGCGATGCTTGCGAGCGGTTTCACTGAAAATTCCAAGTAAAACAAACAATAAAACATAAAGCCAGATATTCGTCCATTTTATCTTTTGGGGTTGAACGGATTTTTTTTCCGGGATTCGCTTATCGCTAAAGTTTGTAACAACACCACCTAAAATAATTAATATTGGGAAAACCCAAGGTGTTTTAAACAAAAAATAGGTAGTAATTCCCCCGAAGATCATTATTGCATAAGTAATAGTGTTATTAATTGAGTTTTTGTGCATCTTGAAAGCTGCGAATGCTATAAAACCCACGGCCATAGGCTGAACAAAACCGAATAAATTGACATTTATGTGATAGGTATTTACATACTGTATAAGAAAAGAACAACAGCCCATTATTATACTTGCAGGGAGAATCCATATCAACAACGCAAGGATTGCCAAAGGGATTCCCCCACGCTTATAACCAATTAATGTGATTGTTTGTGTTGAGGTTGCACCCGGCAATAATTGACAAAATGCAACATATTCTATCAATTCGTTCTTTGTTAGATCCTTACGCTGGTCCACAAACGTTTTCATCATCATTCCAAAGTGACCTTGCGGACCTCCAAATGCTGAAAGTGTATAAAAAAAGACAGTTCTTAGAAAGCTAATATGTTGCTTTAAAAACATATGTATTTATCTTCTTATCAATTAATTGAATACAATTTTTATATGATATTTTGAAACAGTTATTCGAGGCTATGCACCTCTATTCGCAGATGAATCATAAAGAAGTGGAAGAATAGTTCAAGTTCATTTATTTTTTCAGGCCAATTTCCCTTAATCTTTCTTCCAGATAGGCGCCGGCGGTGGTATCTTCATAAACCTTACCGTGTTCTGTATCTACACAACTTGCCAGCGCATTAAGATTCATAGTTGACTTTGAATGAAGAAAAAATGGGATCGAAAATCTGGATGTATGCCAAAGTTCTCTTGGTGGGTTTAC
>JBBSPT010000025.1:0-14532 GCA_038258515.1 Chitinophagales bacterium
ATCGTGAAAATCAATCTGGGCAAAGGAGTAACAGGTATTTCAATTTATCCAAACCCGGTAACTAAAAATGGATTATTGAATTTGCAATTGCAAAATTTAAAGAGGGGTAATTATATTTTAAACATATTTAATCAGCAGGGTCAGCGTGTTGCAAAACGATTCATTGCTCATGCCGGAGGGAATAGTGTGCAGTCTATCAAGCTACCAAAAATTGCAGCCGGTAATTATATCATTGAATTGAGTAACCAGGATGTTAGGTATGTAAAATCGATAATTGCTAAATGAGAGTTTTGAAAAGGGGGTAAAAAATTCGGTTGAAAAGTAATTATCAAATCTGACGCATATTGCTTGTGAAAATCGATATGATGTGCGGCTAAAAAAAGGATATACCTCCATTGAAAAATATACTCGGTAAAGGGATGGCTGCAACCCCAAGAAAATTTCATTGCAAAACCAATATTTCCAGTGATCAATTAGTGTGTGGCTTCATAGCGCAGGATGTAAAGAATATTTCCTGAATTTGTAGATGTAACAGATGATGGCTATCCCGGCATTTCTTGCTCAAATTTCAGTGTAATTGCTATTAAGGCAATACAAGAACAGGAAATTGAGTTGGTTGAAAAGCAAAATGACACGCTTGAAAAACATGTCGAAACTTAGAAAAGAAGGTGAATAATTTTTTATGGAAATCCCGGTTGAAGAGCGGATTTCCAACAATTTTTTTTAGAGTCAGGATCGCAAAGTTCATTTAAATAATTTTATCTTAAATATATTCTTCAAAAGAAATACAGAAATATGAAAAAGCCCCCGGTCAAATCCGATGGCAAAGTTTCTTATTGATCAATCAATAAATAAAACGCTTGAGAAAGACTGTCCTGGTACAAATATTTTATTGTCTGTTTATTGTAACCGCCTCGCAGTCCCAGGTAAAGCCTTTTTTCTGGTCAAATAATATCGCTGAACTCATCACTGATACAAGCGCTTATCAAACCACCGTTTACGGTACCCGTGACGGTCTTGTTTCTTCTGAGATAACGGCGCTTTCCCAGGATAGCAAAGGATTTATATGGGTGGGTACCTCCGCAGGGTTAAGTCGGTACGACGGGGTAAAGTTTGAAAATTTCCTTAAAGAGGACAAGCACTTCCAGGGGAAAGTATATGCAATCTGCGAAGACGTGGCAAGAAATATTATATGGATAGCCTGCGATGCGGGAATTTGTTATTTTGCCGGTAATAAACTGCACTTTGTAAATTTTAAAGAAAGTGACGTTGCAGTTTACGACATACTTCTAATGGCAGACAAACAGGCATGGATAGGAACTGTAAATGGCCCCGCGCTTTTAACTGAAAGGGAAATTGAAAATATGCTTTCAGGTAAAACCGTCTCGCTTAAATCCATGGTGTTGCAAACCTGGCTTCCGCGAGATAAATCGTCTAAGGCAGTTTACAAGATTGCTAAAAGCAATTCCGGTAACATTTATTTTGCCGGCGAAGGTTCTCTTTATTTATATAACAATGATAAGCCGCAGGAAATTTGGATTTCGCAACGCCAAAAAAACACAAATGATCTTATAGTAGGCATAGTTTCAGGCACCGATGAGACCGTCTATTTCGCGTCTTCATTTAGCGGAACATATTTGGCAAAAGGAGATAAAATAGAAAAGATCGCAGATGATGGCAGAGTTTCAGGAGACCTGGTAAAGCATGGGAATGAGATATATTATTTTACATGGGAGGGAATTTATAAGCTTGATACTTTCAGACAGGAATGGAAGAAGATAAGCGTA
This sequence comes from Chitinophagales bacterium, assembly GCA_038258515.1. Classification (GTDB taxonomy): domain Bacteria; phylum Bacteroidota; class Bacteroidia; order Chitinophagales; family Chitinophagaceae; genus Ginsengibacter. Next base: position 1,788 of record JBBSPT010000025.1, read on the forward strand.
GTGCCGCCTCGCTTAAACATGTGGATATCCCGCCTGTGTATTGACAACGAAAATAACTTTTGGATCGGTTTGCATGATAACCTGTTATATCAGAAGCCCGGTATTTTTTTTACTTATCATAATAAACCTGACGAAGCAGTACCTGAACTGTTTAGCATATCCAGACGTAAGAACAATCAACTGCTATTTGGTGGAAATCGGGGAAAAGTTTACGAACGTAATGGATCGGTTTTTAAGAATATTTTTGGCACCGGACGCATTGTGCCGGATGCAGAAGTGAAAGGTATATTTGAAGATAGTCGCGGATGGCTTTGGTTCGGTACGGGTTACCAGGGAGTTTGCGTCATCAGGGACAGGGATACGTTTCGTTTCACAACAGGCAACGGGCTTGCTTCCAACAGCAATTATTTTTTTTATGAAGATAAGTATGCTAACATATATACTGGTGGAGATGGCGGATTTTCCCGCATCAGTTACGACACTCTGAATCGAAACTTTCAATTTAAAAATTTTCTGTATAAGGAGGGAGATAACGTCGAGACTTTCAGGCAATGTGTAGAAGGGCCTGACGGATCTTTGTGGTTGGCAGGGCATAGAGGAATTTTCCATCTTTTGCAGGATTCACTTTCCAGGTATAGGATAAATGACGAAGTAAACCTTTCGATGACAGATATAAAAAAAGATAAAGTTGGCAATGTTTGGATCGCAACCCGCGGTGATGGTATCTGGGAATGTTTTTTTGACGAGAATAATTTGCTTAAAATAAAAAGAAACATTTCTCGAGACGATGGATTGCTATCAAATGTTTATTTAAAAATTGTATTTGATAAAGAAAACAATCTATGGGCAGGAAGTTATTCCGGAATTAGTTTACTTAAACGATCAAAAAAGAATCTGATTATTGAAAATTATACCTCGGCCGATGGATTCTTATCTTCCAATTACCAGGCTTTAGAATTGCTTTGCGATGATAGTGATACAATTTGGGTGGCCACATCGGCCGGACTCACCTCCTTTGATGCCCGGCATATCGAACCACAAAAAAAACTGCTTTTTAATATTATCTCGGTTTCACTTGCAGACACATCCGCGAGAATTGCTTCTTATGCGACAGAAAGCGGTGTACCTGCCGTTGATTTACCATATTTTTTAAGCAGCATCGACTTTAAGTTCAAAGCAATATCACTATCCAATCCGGGAAAAATAAAGTATTCATTCAGATTAGCCGGATTGCCGGATACCTCCTGGACAGAATGGAGCAACAAAGAAATTGCATCTTACCGAAACCTTTCACCCGGAGAATATTCGTTCCAGGTGAAGGCGTCATTAGATTACAATAAAATAAAGACATTGAGTTTTCTTTTTACAATAGACAATCCGTTTTGGCTGAGATGGTGGTTTATTTTCGCAGGAAGTTTAATTGTTCTGACTACGATTTATCTTGTTCAAAAAAAATGGAAAAAAAATATTCAACGAAAACACGATGAAAAAATAAGAACACAAGAGCTAATCTCAGAAAACCTGCAATATCAATTAGAGGTAGAACAAGTGACCAATTATTTCACGATGTCTATGAGCAAGCGTGAAAATGTTGATGATCTTTTGTGGGATGTCGTAAGGCAATGCATTTCGAAGTTAAATTTTGAAGACTGTGTAATTTATTTGAAAGATGAATCGAGCGGAATGTTGTTGCAGAAGGCCGCCTGGGGTCCGAAAGGCAAACAGAGTGAGACAGATGAAGTGCCTGGCAAGATCGTTAGTCCGATAGAAATTGCTCCTGGCAAAGGTATCGTCGGATCGGTCGCGATATCAGGACTTCCCGAGATCGTCCCTGATGTAACCAAAGATTACCGATACATCGTCGATGATAAGCAACGCCTCTCTGAAATTACTGTCCCGATCATTTATGATAAGGATGTGATAGGAGTAATAGATTCCGAAAGCAGTAAGAAAGATTTCTATTCTCACCGGCATCTGAAAATTCTTACAACCATCGCTTCTCATTGTGCCGAGCGGATTGTGAAATTGAAAACAGATGCAAACCTTTATCAAAACCAGGTGGAACTGCTGCAGGCAAAAAGCCGGCTTACAGAAGAAAAACTGACGGCGTTGCGAAGCCAGATGAATCCTCATTTTATTTTCAATTGCCTGAATTCCATTCAGCAGTTCATCCTGACAGGCGAGGTTGACAATGCAAACAAATACCTTTCGCAATTTTCGAAGCTCATAAGAATGGTGCTGCAATTTTCAGAAAGTAATTTCATCCGTCTGGATGAGGAGATCAATATGCTTGAGATCTATCTGTCTCTCGAAAAGACCAGGTTTGGAAATTCGTTTGAGTATAAAATTTCAGTTGACGAAGGCCTTGATACGGATGAGATTAAAATTCCAAATCTAATGATTCAACCCTTTGTTGAAAATGCAATCTGGCATGGGCTGATGCATAAAAAAGACGATCGCAAAATTGATATAAACATTCGGGCGAAAGGGGAGGGAAATATTGTTTGCGACGTAGTTGATAATGGCATCGGCCGAAAAAGAGCAGCGGAAATAAAGCAAATGAAATCAGTGGACATCGGGCACAAATCGAGGGGAATGAAATTGGTTAGTGATAAAATTGAAATTCTTAAGCAACAATTTGAGAGCGAGGTCTCAATTGACATCTCAGATGTAACGAGCCACGATGGAGAAATTTGCGGAACCAGGGTTTCAATTCAACTCCCGCTCCAGTATCATTGATGATTTGGCCTTAAGGGTAGGTCTAAAGCGACTTTTTAAGATTATTAATAATTCCAACGCTTTTCCAGATTCGTACTTCTCCAAAAGACAATGTTGCCTATTTTTGTCGCATGACCAAAGCCCTTATCATTGATGATGAGCAGGTAGCTGTGAATGTTTTAAGATTAATGATTGAAAGACACTTGCCGGAAATTACTTCTGTTAAATCTCTCACTGATCCGGCGCAAGCCCCCGGGCTGATTGCCGCTTACAGGCCTAATATTGTTTTTCTTGATATCGAAATGCCATATCAGAACGGGTTTGAATTGCTAAAGTCGCTACCTGAAATTTCTTTTGATATTGTATTTACGACAGCCTACGACAAGTATGCTATACAGGCAATAAAATTCAGCGCATTGGATTATCTGCTGAAGCCAATTGATGCTGATGAATTGCGGGAAACGTTTAATCGCTTTCTTCAGAAAAAATCCAACCTTCAAAACAAAGATTCTTCAGTAAAGAATTTACTCACAAATCTCCAGGAGGAAAACACGAAAGATCACAAGCTGGCATTGCCAAGTGCAAATGGTTGCAGCTTTTTTTTACCACGGGATATCATCCGTTGTGAGGGATTAGGTAACTATACTCAATTTTATTTTACAAATCACAACAAAGTGATTACGTCAAAAACCATCAAAGAATATGAGGATGTTTTAGCCCCGCATAAATTTATTAGAATTCATAAATCTCACCTGATAAATGCGGGCTTCGTTGCGGATTATGTTTCTCAAACAAATCATATCATCATGCAGGACGGCTCACAGGTGGAAATTTCCAGGAGAAGAAAAAAAGAAGTGCTTCAGGAATTGGGGATCAAAAGTTAAGCGAAGGGAGTCATTTTTGCATCTCCTGAATTTTTTCAAAGAAGTGTGCCCTTAAGAAAATAAAGTGCAACATTAAAAAATATAACAAGGCCTGTGACATCGACCAGTGTTGCAACAAACGGCGCTGATGACGAGGCGGGGTCAGCTCCTAATTTCTTCAACAAGATGGGCAGCATGCTTCCGGTAAGGGATCCCCAAAGCACCACCCCAACCAATGAAAAACTAACGGAAAGCGCTATAAGAAACCACTCGATACCGTAAGTGTCTGCAATCAATCCATGACGCATCAGGTTATGCCAGATCAGAATTCTGAGAAAACCAATAGTGCCGAGAATTATTCCCAGGATGAGGCCAGAGAAAAATTCCCGACGCATTACTCGCCACCAGTCCGCAAGTTGAATTTCCTTTAATGCCATTGCCTGGATGATGAGGGTAGAGGCCTGAGATCCGCTGTTACCTCCACTGCTCATGATGAGCGGGATGAAGTTTGTGAGTACGATCACTTTCGCCATCTCATCGTTATAGTAGGCCATGGCTGTGGCGGTAAGCATTTCCCCAACAAAAAGTATGATGAGCCAGCCTACCCGTTTTTTAACCAAACCGATTAAGGGAGTTTCAAGATAAGGCTGGTCAAGCGCTTCAGCGCCTCCTATTTTTTGTATATCTTCTCCAAATTCTTCGTTCGTTACCCAGAGGACGTCGTCGATGGTTACAATCCCCAGCAATACATTATAATCGTCCACAACCGGAAGCGCGACACGATTATTCATTTTAAAGACTTCGTTCGCTTTTTCCTGGTCGTCGTTTACATTCAATTCAATATACCTGCCGTCCATCATCTCGCTAACTTTCTTCCCGGGAGGAGCCAACAAAAATTCTCTGATGCGTATATCGTCGAGCAGTTCGCCGTTTTTGTTGATAATATAGACTACGTCGATCGTTTCGGTGTCCTTTCCTACATTTCTTATAATTTCCAATACTTCTGCTACTGTATTGTACTCGTGCACATAGATGTAGTCCGGCGTCATCAGGCGTCCGACACTGTTTTCGGGATAGCCCAAAAGAGAAAGTGTGATTTTCCTTTCCTCCGGATCCAGGGTTTTTACCAACTCTCTAACTACTTCGTTGGGTAGATCTTCCAGGAAAGCTGTCCGGTCATCTGCCTGCATTTCATTGAGAAGCTCTGCGCTCTTGTGTGGAGAAAGACTTTTGATAATTCTTTTTTGACTCGAGTGCTCCAGTATCTTAAAAAGACTGACGGCCCTGTGCATTGAAAGTTGCAGAAAGATTTCCAGTTCGCGGTCTTCATTTTGGTCGATAATTTCCGCGACGTCACTGATGTTTTGATGGTTCAGAAAATCGCTGATTGCTTTTTCATCCCCTGTCGTTAGCACTTCCTCGTACTGATCCTGGATCGAAATTTCTTCTTCTGTCATGTTAAAACGATTATGGAGGAATTGCCGCAAATTAATTTATTTTACATTAGTTAATGCCTTATAAATGATAAAGAGATACCTGCATGTAATTCACGGTTCGCCAAAGGGGCGTGGAGTTTTTACGAAAGAATCTATTTCCGCTGATACTATTATAGAAATTGCTCCCGTTATTGCGATGAGCGCCGCTGAAAGGAAGTTGCTGGACAAGACATCGTTGTATAGTTACATTTTCGAATGGGGCGTGAACGAGGACCAGTGCTGCATTGGCCTTGGTATGGTATCGCTCTATAACCATAGCTACAACAGCAATTGTGAGTACCAAATGGATTATGAAAAAAACCTTATAGAGATAAAGACTGTGAAGGCTGTTGCTAAGGGAGAAGAATTAACCATCAATTATAACGGTGATTGCAACAGCCGGAAAAAGGTGTGGTTTAAAACAGCTGATTAATTCTGGCGGTCTCGCGTGGTGCTAAGGCAAATACTATAAATAATATAAAGTTAGCAGCACAAAGTTTTAATAGCTGAATCAATATTAATTTTGCGAAACACAAAAAAGAAATATGGATACAATTAAAAGAAATACAATCACTGACTATACAATCCTTACCAAAAGTGCTGATCAAACGAGAGCCAAAAGTTTCATCTCTAATGTCTTTATGCTGATGTTCGTTGCCCTGGGAGTTTCTGCATTATTTGCATGGCAATTTTCTATCAACGAAACTTTATTGAGCTACCTCATCAGCCCCACCGGTATAACCGGTTTGGGCAAAATAACAATTTTTGCACCTCTCGGGTTTGTCTTAATCATGTCGTTTGGATTTAGAAAATTATCAGCCACCGTTTTGATGGCATTGTTTCTGGCATACGCTACAATCAATGGTATCAGCTTCAGTTTTATTTTACTCGCTTTTACACCCGGTTCAGTGCTGGGCTGTTTTCTTTCTGCTTCGGCAATGTTCGGAGTGATGGCTTTCATGGGCTATACCACGGACCAGGATCTTACAAAGTTTGGCCGAATTTTGATGATGGGTGTGATAGGAGTCGTCATTGCAATGGTCATTAATTTTTTTCTGCATAGCAGCCAGCTTGATTATGTTATCAGCATCATCGGTGTGATGGTGTTTACAGCGCTGACAGCTTATGACGTTCAAAAGCTGAAGCGAATTGGCGAAGGGCTGGAATATGATGACGTCTCTGCAGCAGACACCAAAAAGATTTCTATCCTTGGAGCATTGAACCTTTATCTCGACTTCATCAACATCTTTATTTTCCTCCTACGTTTATTCGGAGGAAGAAGAAACTAAAAAGCCTTTCCTGGAAATTGATTGCGTATGAGAAGCCGGAAGCTGCGTGCTTTTGCAGGAAGTTTGACTAATGTTCCGGAACTCAAAATATTTTATCGAATACTTTTTAAATTCTACTTATGAGTGCAAAACAGTTTTTTAAGATAAAAGGTGAGCATCTCGTGAATAAGATAAAGGAACTGGTTGAGGAGGGGAATATCAGGCGAATTACCATTAGCGATAAAGCCGGGAAAGAATTGATGAGCTTTCCACTCACAGTCGGAGTCGTTGGCGCAGTCTTTGCTCCAGTATTAGCTGCCGTCGGTGCGTTAGCTGCACTTATAGGTGAATGTACTATCGACGTGGAAAGAGAAGATGAAATGGACGGTGGCGAATGATTTATTAGATGCTGATGTAAATCAGGTCATAGAAGTCGATTCCGGGAGCGAGGCAACCTTTTTTTTGCGGCCAAATATTTAATTGTTTCCGCATCGTTTTTCATGAAATATTTCGTAATTTTATTTCCCCTCTAAACCCCCGTTAACATGAAACAATATCTTTCCTACATCAGCCAATACGAAGTTTATCCAGGTGAATACAGTCCAATGCCTGGCACCGAAGCATTACTGCGGGAATTAAAGACGAAGGATGACACTTCGAAGCCTCTCGTGAATATGGATGAGATGAACGATTGTTACAAGGTGAAAGTAGCTATCCCGGGTGCGAGACGTGAGGACATTTTTTTAAATATTGATGAGAACATCTTATCGATTGCAGTACTTAAGCAGCAGCATCCTAAAACGGATAAAGAAAATAAAATTCACGAGTTTGATTCCAACAATTTTGAGCGACATTTACTTCTTCCGAAATATGGAGATGCTATCTTCATAAATGCCGAATATAAGGCAGGAATTCTTTACATCTACATTCCCAAATCAAAAAATCCCGTCAGAAACCTTCGGGCCAGAGTGGTAGTTTACTAATGGATGTTTAGGTAAAGAATCTATTATTTCTACTTTCCGTTTTCGTTGCACCTTTTCATTTATATTTTCCTCTATCCAGTATATTGGCTCTCCAAGCAAGTCCACGTACGGGACATTCATGGATTAAAATCATTCCTCCTTACTTTATCCTCCGCACAATTTATTGGCAACATATTGGGTATATTGGTGAAGATTCACAAAAATTTGATCTTATGCTTATCAAACAATTTGAGGATAAACATTTGTCTCACTACAGTTATTCAATTCTCAGCGAAGCGGAGAAGAAAATAATTTTAGTGGATCCTGCCCGCAATCCACAGCCATACCTCGATTATGCCAATAGACACGACAGCAAGATAGTAGGAGTGATCGAAACACATCCACATGCTGATTTTGTAAGTGGCCACCTTGAATTGCATAAGCTAACCGGAGCCGTTATTTACTCGAGTAAAATTTCCGGGGCGTCTTACTCCAGGAAAACTTTTGATGATGGACAAGTGATAGAGATCGGAGAATTAAAATTATTTGCAATAAATACGCCCGGGCATTCTCCTGACAGCATAAGTATTTTGGCAGAGGAAGATGGAAAACAAATTGCAGTATTCACAGGTGATACATTATTTGTCGGCGATTGCGGACGCCCCGATCTTAGAGAAAATGAAAGAGACCTGACTTCCAAAAAGGAAGCATTGGCAAAAGATATGTACTATTCCCTTAGAAATAAGTTAATGATGCTACCCGGCGAAGTGAAAGTGTATCCGGCCCATGGAGAAGGTTCTCTTTGTGGCAAAAGCCTGAGTGGTGAGAAAGATAGCACGATTGACAGAGAAAGTCAGTCAAACTGGAGCCTGCAGGAAATGTCCGAAAATGAATTTGTGAACCTTCTGTTGGAAAATCAACCATTTATTCCGTCCTACTTCCCTTTCAATGTAGAATTGAATTTAGCCGGAGCAGGTTCGTTGAAGGATAATATTTCCAGGATAAAAACCCGGTTGGTGGAGAACGCCGAAGGTTCGATTCACCGCAACTCCGAAGACTGGATCGTAGATACCCGGGACGAAGCTGAATATAAAAATGGTCACCTGCAAAATAGCATGAACTTGATGGAAACAGGCAAATTTGAAACCTGGTTAGGTACGCTCGTTAAGCCTGGCGAAAAATTTTACATTGCGTCAAAGGATGAGGAACAACTGCAAAGAATGTTGAAGCGTGCCGGCTCCATTGGCTATGAAACATTTGTGAAAGAAGGATTGATAATAGAAAAAGGTGAAATCCGTGAAGAAAAACTTGACCTTGGATATTTTAAGAAAAATCGGGGTGAATTTACCATCCTGGATGTAAGAAATAGGTCTGAAGTAAAGGATGATAGAATTTTTGAGAATAGCATTTCTATTCCACTGCCTGAGCTAAAAGAGAATTTCAGCGAAATCCCCTTGCACAAGGATATCGTGGTACATTGCTCCGGTGGCTTTAGGAGCGCTGCGGCAAGCTCTTTTCTATCCTCGGTATTGGATCGCGATGTAAAGATTTTCGATCTTGGTGAATCTGTAAAATCAATGGGTCGGTGAGATTGAATGATCAATCAGTTTTTAAGCCCAAAGTAGGTACAAAAATCCCCAATTGACTATTGACCGAAACTGCCTGTGGAAAAATGTGACCTTATCCCGTCACAAATGCCAAATTTCAAACGGGCATATAATTTGGCCATTAAATTACAAAAAAGCGTATGTCATCATTTGTTACAACAACAAGCATTGAAGATATAAAGAAATGGACTGTTGCAAGGAATGGGAAACCTGTCAGGGTGGAGGATTCGCGATTTGGTCTTGCCATTAGCTCAATCAGTATTTATTTTCCCGGTTTCTCGGACACAAAAAATTTGGTGGAAATATCGTGGCAGGAATGGTCTGATATATTCGAACATCAAAAATTGGAATTCCTGTGTAGTGAGCCTGTGGTATCAGGAACCCATATTGGATTTTTCCAGTTTGTTCACAGAAACTGAGATCGGTATAAAAAGCTGAGAGCGCTATCCCGTTAATCGATCTTGAAAAAAATTCGACCGGCATGTTGATATTATTATGATATCAATGTGCCGGTTTTTCGTTTAAAAAAGTTTTAAATTGAATAAACCTAAGTTGCTGTATTTTGCAAAAATGATATTGGTCGATGGTTGACAAAAAGAATTACCAGTAGGTACTGAATTCAAATGATGAAAAACGTGGCGCAGATGCAAAACATTGAAATCGATAAACTTTCGGAGCAGTTTGAAAAAGAGTATGGAGCCAAACCTTTAATATACCGTTCTGCCGGACGCATTAACATCATCGGAGAACACACAGATTACAATGATGGCTTCGTTCTTCCTGGCGCAATTGACAAAGCGGCTTTTCTTGCCATCTCGCCGAGAGAGGATGATGAAATTCATTTGACAGCTCTCGACCTGGATGAAAGATATTCAGTCGCAGCCGGCAAAATTGAACCCGTGATACATGTTAGTTGGCCTAACTACATGCTGGGACCTGTAGCACAGTTTCAAAAGAGAGGAATAAAAGCGAAAGGATTTAATGCAATGCTTACAAGTGATATCCCGATTGGCGCCGGGTTGTCTTCTTCAGCCGCTGTTTTATGTGCTACCACATTCGCATTGAATGAGCAGTACGAAACTAAGCTTGAGAAAATTGCCATGATAAAAATGGCTCGCAAAGCGGAGAACGAGTTTGCCGGAGTCATGTGCGGGATCATGGATCATTTTGCCTCTATGATGGGGAAAGCAAACCACGTTATTAAACTCGATTGCAGATCGCTTGATTACGAGTATATCCCTTTTGACCTTGACAAAATAAAAATTTTATTGTTAGATACAAACGTCGAGCATTCGCTTGCTGCGTCCGAGTACAATACCCGGCGGGAAGAATGCATCCGGGCGGTATCATTGGTGAGCGAACATATTCCAAACGTGACCGCTCTGCGTGACGTTACAGTACCGATGCTTGAAAAATATGTACTTCCAAAAGATGAAGTGATTTTCAGGCGCGGCCTTTTTGTCGTGCAGGAAATTGATCGGTTGCTCAGGGCCTGCGACGATCTGAAGAAGGGAGACATCAACGCACTTGGAAAAAAAATGTATCAGACGCATGATGGGCTTAGTAAGATGTATGAAGTAAGTTGCAGGGAACTTGATTTTCTCATTGACTTTGTAAGAAACAGGACCGAAGTTTTAGGAGCACGGATGATGGGAGGGGGTTTTGGCGGATGTACTATCAATCTCGTAAAAGAAGATGCTATTCCTGGTTTGATAAAGGAGGCCGAAGCTGCCTACTCGGAAAAGATGGGTAAAAAACTTGGCGCTTATGTAGTTTCCACAAGTGGCGGAACCTGCAAAATTATCAACTAACAATTTTATATAAATTCGTTAATTATGACTATGGTAAAATTGAGTTTGACTTGTTTCCTGCTGATTACGATGAACATTGTGATTGCTCAACCGTTGAAGGCTAAGATTAAAATTGATGCCGAAAGAGTGACCGGGACCGTGGACTCCATGATATACGGAAATTTCACAGAACATCTTGGAAGATGTATTTATGGCGGTATCTATGATCCTGCTTCGCGAATGGCTGATAAATATGGATTTCGTAAGGATGTATTAGATGCGACTAAAGAACTAAATATTTCGCAGGTGCGGTGGCCGGGGGGGAATTTTGTGAGCGGCTACCATTGGAAGGATGGCATCGGAGCACCCGATAAACGTCCAAGGAGAAAAGACCTTGCCTGGGGCGACATAGAAACAAATCTTGTAGGAACGGATGAGTTCTTGCAATGGTCTAAAGAAGCAGGCGTGCGCCCGTATGTATGCGTAAATATGGGTACCGGTACAATTGAAGAAGCACGCGATTGGGTAGAATATTGCAATGGCCCCACAGGAATTTATTATGGGGATTTAAGAGCTGCTAACGGACACCAGCAGCCGTACAACGTTAAGCTTTGGGGACTTGGAAATGAAATGGATGGGCCATGGCAGATTGGTCATTTAAATGCGGAAGATTATACGAAAAAAGCGTTGGAGGCGGCGAAGCTAATGAAATGGAGCGATGGAAACATTCACCTCATCGCATCGGGCAGCAGCAATTATTCTGCAGACTGGCAACACTGGAACAGCACTGTGCTGGAGGGGCTGTATGATTACATTGATTATATTTCTTTACACCATTATGCGGGCAATCGCGACAAAGATCATTACCGTTTTATGGCATCAACAGAGACGGTCAACAACGTGATAGATATAACCCGTGGCGTCATAAATGCGACAAGGCAAAGACATAAATCTAAAAAGAATATTTACATCGCCTTTGATGAATACAATGTTTGGTATCGGGCCGGAAATGAACAAAAGCTCGAAGAACATTATAATCTACAGGATGCATTGGTTGTGGCTTCGTACCTGAATACGTTTATAAGAAATGCAGATATTGTGAAAATGGCCAACATGGCTCAGCTTGTAAATGTGATAGCGCCCATGATGGTTACAAATGATACGCTGTGGGAACAAACCACGTTCTTTCCATTTGAGCTTTTTGCTAAATATTGTTACGGACAATCTCTTGACTCGTACGTCCAGAGCGATACTTACGCTGCAGGTGACTACAAAGATGTGCCCTACCTGGATGTGTCAACCGTTTACAATAAAGAGTCAGATGAATTAATAATCAGCGCTGTTAACAGGCATCTTGATAAGCCAATCGAAACAACGATCATCAATCAATTGGGAAAGCTTGGAGATAAGGCTACTGTTTACGAAGTGAATTCAAAAAATATTACAGATGAAAATTCAGTTAGGGAGCAAAAAGTAAACACCAAAGAAAAACAAGTTATTGTGAATCAGAACAGTCTTGTCTATTCCTTTCCCCCTCATTCATTCACTATGATCAGGATAAAGTTGAAATACTAAAATTCATTGAACGACTTTTAAAAGTTTTGCGATGGCGAACGATAAAATATTGGTGACAGGAGGTCTTGGCTTTATAGGATCTCACACAGTTGTAGAACTCATCCAGGCCGGTTATGAAGTGGTCATTATCGATGACTTATCTAATTCCCAACCTTTCATATTGGATAACATTGAAGAGATAACAGGGATCAGGCCTGCTTTTCATCGGTTGGATATGACGAATGGTCAGAAGCTTTCAAATTTTTTTGAGAACGAGAAAAATATTGCAACAGTCATACATTTCGCAGCCTTCAAAGCAGTGGGAGAGTCAATGCGAAAGCCATTAAAATATTTTCAGAACAATTTATATTCGCTCGTAAACCTCCTCGATTCTATGCAAAAGACAGCGTTGAAAAATATTGTCTTTTCATCTTCAGCTACCGTTTATGGCGATCCTGAAAAACTACCGGTAACCGAGTCCACATCTTTCCAGCCCGCGCTGTCAGCC
>JBBSPT010000026.1:0-14260 GCA_038258515.1 Chitinophagales bacterium
ATTTAACGCAACAAAGCAACAACGTTATCCTTGCATGTGCAGGCTGGAAGGATCGCGTGAACATAGAAGACACTTTACTGGCTGGCGCAATACTAAACAGGGTTAAAGATAAGTTTAGCGTTGACTGTGATGCAGCCCTTGTCGCGGAATCGATGTACCTGCTTGCCCGCGATGATATCTTTAGCTTCATGGAAGAAAAAAATGTCAGTCATTTCCGAAGGCTGATGGATTATGGCCTTGAAGAAGATATTCGCTTTTCCTTAACGATGGACAATGCAAACGTTCTTTGCATTTACGACGGCGAAAGGCTCGTCAGCGGATCAACCTCAAATTCTTAATAAAAGCATTCTTTCGTAAACAAACCTCTCTCAATTTTTATTACTTTTGCAAATTGTCCTTTTTTGATTGGCTGCGATAAAATTTATACTTCCTAACATTAGAAACTGAAAATATTTGGCGTTACCGCATCTCATCAAATACATATACAATACAGGTACTGACGAAGTGATTCGTCGGGGAAAAAAAATTCATTCCCTGGGATTTGTCGAGCTGACCGACCATGATGACTTCATGCCTGAGATTAATTTTCGTGTCAAAGACGATAGCTATTCTACCTTCAACCGGGTTAATATTCAAAAATACAATGATCTCAAAACTTTGCAGGTCAGGTGTACCTGCCCTTATAACTTAGGAGATATTTGCCGGCACGAAGCTGCTGCGCTGTTTCAACTGCAGGACCTGCTCGATAAGAATCTTCTTTCCAATGACAAAGAGTTAACCTATGATCAGCGGCATACGGTCATTAAAATGAAGTCCATCGATTTAAAGTTTATCAGGATGCTCGTGGGCCAGGAACTTTACCAGGAGGCTGAAGAGATTTCAAGAGTTAACAAAGCCAGCATTGTTCATGCGGCCAGCGAAAAAGTGGAGGCCCTGCTTGAATTTCATAATACTGAATACCGGATCATCATACAAAAAAACGAAGAAAAGAATTTTGACACTTCCTGTACCTGCGATGATCCAAATCATCTTTTGTGCAAACACAAAATCTTGTTATTCCTCCAGATTTCAGATGCGTACGGTTCAAATTATTTTGACTCCATTCGAAATTGGGACAAGGAGAAAAACAAATTGCTTGAAGGATATGGGTATAGCATGGAGGAGGACCTCACTGGTAAATTCGAATTTATTTATAAAGAGGGAAAACCCTATTTGAAAGTACTCGATCAATCAATCAAACGAATTGTTGCCCCCGTTATGAACCGGCCGGTGATTGTAGAGAATGAGTTAAAAGAAGTTGAAACACTAATTGCTTCATCGGAAAAAAGAGCTTTTATTGTTTTCAATGCCCATGAGAAATCTTATCCATATTTCAGCATTGACATTGTCTACGGTGAATTCGATACTGAGAAAGAACGATTTTTAGGCAAGGCAGAAAAGCTTGATCTCGGAAAGTACATCAATACAGATTCCTTTTCCGAAGGTGATAAATACCTTGTTCAGCAAGCAAGGAAACTTCAGCAAAATGAAATAAATAAATATCTCAATCGCAACTCTCCATTCAGTGGCTTTTGGGAAAATATTATCCACCAGGAAAATGAAGAATTTCCTGAAGAAACGAAAATATTGATGACGGAGTTTCTTCATCCAAAACTCAGGAAAATTCTCAACCCGGATGAACAGAATCGATTTTTATTGCTACCTGCGGGTAAAAAATTTACAACAGAAAATTTGCAGGTTTCTTTTTCAGGGACCATCCGGCCTGTTATTCAATTCAAAGTCGTACCTGATGAAGATATTTTCAGGGTTGAATGTCTTGTCAGGATCGAAAACGAACTTCTTAAAATTTCGGACAATCAATGGAATAGTCCTCTCGTATTCTTTCATGATGGAGAGTTTTTTCTTTGGGCCACACCTGAGGAGGCGCTTGTAGCTGAAAAATTTGCGAATCCGTTGAAAGTTCCGTCAGAAGAATGGCCCGGCTTTCTGAAGGAGGTCGTGATGCCGCTCACTCAAAATTTTGATGTAAATTTTGATAAGAGTCTAATCAGGGAAATCAAAGAAGGTGAACCGGAGATTTCTGTTACGTTGATGGAAAAGGGCGACTATCTTGTATTTCAGCCAAATTTCAGTTATAAAAATTTTACAATCGGTCCAGGGGCGAAGGATATTGTAATTGTGCCCGACGATGAGAGAGTGCTTATGGTGGTACGTAACAAGGAGTCGGAGAGAAAGTTTATTGAAAAACTTTCGGGACTTCATTCGCAATTTGTTCATCACGAGCGCGACAATTTGATATTAAAGGGAGCTGATGTTTTAAAAAATAACTGGTTCTTTTTGTTTGTGGATGTGATGAAAGAAATGAAAATTCCGGTTTATGGTTTTAATGCACTTAAAAATTTCAGGTTTAATACTTCGAAGCCCGCAACCAGGATTCACCTCAGCAGTGGATTGGATTGGTTTGATGCAAAAGTTGAACTGTCTTTTGCAGATCAGAAAATAGGTATTTCTGAAATTAAAAAGGCATTGACTAATAAACAGTCATTTGTTCAACTAAATGACGGTTCATTAGGCATTTTGCCTGATGAATGGATAGATAAATATTCGTTGCTCTTCAAGGTAGGAGAAGGTAAGGAAAACAAGCTTCGCCTATCCAGGTATCACCTTAGTGTGATCGATGATCTTTATAACAATCGCGATGAACAGGAATTATCTTTCGAATTAGATGAGAAATATGAGCGCTTAAGAAATTATCAAAATATCCCGGAAGTGCCCGTACCAGAGGAATTAGAAAATCGCCTTCGGCCTTACCAGGCTTCAGGTTTTCACTGGCTCAATTATCTAAATGATGTTGGTTGGGGAGGAATTCTTGCGGATGATATGGGACTGGGCAAAACTGTTCAGGCGCTAAGCATGTTAAGTCATTATGCAAAAGAAAACGGCTCGCTGAAAGCACTTGTCGTCTGCCCGACTACGTTGATTTACAATTGGGAAAACGAGATACGGAAATTTACACCTTCCCTCACATGGCATATTCACCATGGTAGCATGCGCACAAGAGATTTTAAAGATTTTGAACGCTACAACATTATTATCACAACCTATGGCACTTTGCGAAGCGATATTCAGTTGATGATGAAGATTCTGTTTGACTATGTTATCCTTGATGAATCGCAGGCTATAAAAAATCCTGCTTCGAAAGTGACAAAAGCAGCGTGCCTTTTAACGGCAAAAAACAAACTCTGCATGAGTGGTACCCCTCTGCAAAACAATACTTTTGACATCTACGCCCAGATGAATTTTTTGAATCCGGGATTGTTGGGTTCAGTGGAATTTTTCCGGAATGAATTTTCGACACCTATCGATAAATTCGGGGAGCCGGAGCAAAAGAATCACCTTCGGAAACTTCTGTATCCTTTCATCTTGCGGAGAACCAAAGAACAGGTTGCGAAAGATCTGCCCGAAAAAACTGAAACAATTCTCTTCTGTGAGATGGAAGATGATCAGCGGAACGTGTACGAGGCCTATCGGGGAGCTTATCGCGAAAAAATTATGGGGTCGATTGAAGGCATTGGTATCAACAAATCACAGCTCACTATTTTGCAGGGGCTTATGAAGTTGCGGCAAATTTGTGACAGCCCGGCAATTTTAAATGAAGAGGAAAAATATCCCAATCATTCCATCAAGCTTGACGAGCTAACAAGGGAAATCACTGAAAATATTGGAGAGCATAAAGCCCTGATTTTTTCTCAGTTCCTTGGGATGCTCGCGCTGATTAAAGAGAAGCTCGTCGAAAATGATATCCATTTCGAATACTTCGATGGAAGCACGCCGTCCGCCGATAGGGAACGGGCAATTCAGAATTTTCAAAACAACAATGACTGCCGCGTCTTTTTAATTTCCTTGAAAGCAGGTGGCGTGGGGCTCAATTTAACCGCTGCTGACTACGTTTATATCGTTGATCCTTGGTGGAACCCTGCGGTTGAGCAACAGGCAATTGACCGCACACATAGAATCGGTCAAACTAAAAATATTTTCGCCTACAGAATGATATGCAAGGATACGATTGAAGATAAAATTTTGCAACTGCAGGAACGCAAGCGTATCCTCGCCAAAGAGCTGATAGCCGACGACCACACTTTTGTGAAGAGCCTCAGCAAAGAAGATGTAGAATACCTCTTTAGTTAAAATTAAGACGTGATGAAATCTTTCAGTCTTTGAAAGTCTTTCTTATTTCCCGATTCGAACATAGAAATAAAGCCTTTGGAAAAATTGGCAAAGAGCAAAGAAACGATTGATTTTTTTGAGTAAACTTGATTTTTCATAAACTTGATTTTGGTTTTATAGCAGGATTAAAGTAAAGACGTTTGGAGCGATCTTCCAATAGCACAACCACCTATTTCGCAACATCGTAAATTCCGTATAGACAGATTTACATAGCGAATATCGTTGCCTTCAACAATGGATTTGGTATTTTCTGTGCCTGGATTTAGCCGTCGTATGATGGCGTACGTTATAGAATTCCGGGTTTTGGGTTAGTTTCAGGAGAAGTGTTTTGACGGAGTTTATCCACCTGTTTCCCGAAGGGGAGGCAATAGTAGTCATAGAATGTGATTTTATTTGATAACGGTAGTGGCAAAAAAATATTGTTTTGCTCCGAAACAGCTTTTGTACAAAAACGACTGCAGACCGGAAATAGCCTGATATTGCTAACTTTGTATTATGGAAGACGAAGGTATTATTATCAATAAGGTTGCGCAAAGCGCATTAGTAACTGTAGACCTGGCAGAATTTTTCCCCGAAGGAGAGATTGCGACGTTCGATCTGAAAGAATATTTGTTCATGGAACTTATCTTAAAAGAGAAGGATTACAGGGAAACACTTAGGAATCTTGACTGGTCAGTTTATAATGGAAAAAATGTGGGCATCACTTGCTCTGCCGACGCCATCATTCCCGTCTGGGCATTTATGTTGGCTGCCGCATACCTGCATGGCTATGCTAAAGAAATCATTTTTGGAAATGAAGACATAGTGTTAGAAACCCTTTTTTTAAAGAATCTTTGGAAAATTGACCCCGCAGAATTCCACGATAAAAGAGTGGTAGTAAAAGGCTGCGGCGAAAAAAAAATTCCTGATGTAGCTTATGTAGAAATCACTAAAGTACTTCGTGGGGTTGCGAAAAGCATTATGTATGGGGAACCTTGCAGTACCGTTCCCATTTTCAAGCAAACTAAAGAGCACAACTCATAGTACACCGGCCAATTTTTCCTGGTGTTAGATTGATTCAGAACCAGCCCTTCTTTCTAAAAAGAAAAATCATATACACGGGAATTATGAGCATAGTTCCCATAGCGAAGAAAAAACCGTAGGTGTTATGAAGCCACGGGATTTTGTCGAAATTCATTCCGAAAATTCCACCAATAACGGTAGCCGGCGCAAGGAGACAGGTAACGATCGCCATCACCTTCATTATTTCGTTCATGCGCAGGTTCACATTGCTTAGGTAGAGATCCTGAAGATTGATCATCATATCCCTGTAGTTCTCGGCAAGATCGTTGGCTTGGACGATGTGATCATAAACATCCTTAAAATATTTTTCCGTTTTATCTTCAATCAATTCACTCTCGCTTCTGAGAATACCGTTCACGAGTTCCCGGACCGGGGCTACACTGCGTTTTAATACAATCATCTCCTTGCGTAACATGTTTATCCTTGCAAGGGTGCGGGTATCGCTTTTTCTTATTATTTCCTCTTCAAGCATTTCAATATTTTCTCCAAGCTTCTCCATAACGACAAAATAGTTGTCGACTATCATGTCGATCAAGGAATAGAACAGGAAATCCGCCCCATTTTGCCGAATCTTACTGGCCCTGATCTTTAGCTTTTCCCTCAATGGGTTAAACACGTCTTTTGATGGATCTTCCTGGAAACTGAGCACAAAATTCTGTCCGAGTACGATGCTTATTTGTTCGGTTTCAACAGACTTTTCCACGCTATTGTAAAAGAGCATATTGAGCAGGCAATATAATACACCATCTATTTCATCCATTTTCGGCCGCTGGTCAATGCTTAAGATGTCCTCTGCTATAAGCGGGTGAACCTGGAAATGTCCACAGATGTTTTCACAATCGTGTTTTCTTAAACCGTCAATATTGATCCAGCTTACATCCAGGGTGTCAATGTATTCGAAACTATCCTCCACCCTGGAAAGTACCATGTCGTTTAATACCTCTTTGTTGTAGTCGTATAAATAAATTCTTGTACTCTCGGCATCGTGCCTGAAAGTCTGAACTGTTGGGTTTACCTGCAGCACTTTCTTTGTTCGAACTGTCTCGAATGGATTAATTAACGATAAATAATCTTTGGGACGTCTCATTTAATAAATTTGTTGCCTCTGAGAATCAATGGATCAACTTAAGTCACTATTTTTTTAAATTCAAATGTAGCTTTCTCAACAATAACTTTTTAGGACTTTGACTATTTTCCAGGACCGAATCGACCCGTGGAATATTGCTCGTCCATATATCTCTAAAGATTTTCCAGTTGCCTGATTCCGGTTTCCACAATGCAATATACTTACCATGGTCGACCTTTGAACCCAAAGAGTCTTCAATGGAATACGTCCCTTCTTCCACCAGAATACTGCTATCTCCCCAAATGTTCAGTGTCTCGAATTCAAAATCGCTGAGGCCTCCATTTATCATCGAAGACAGGTAACTGATGATCTGGTCTTTCCCCGCAATTGGCTCCCTCCCTGAGGGCATTAGCTTTGCATCGTTGCTATAAATAGTAGATGCCTCGGACGAATCGGCAGATTTAAAAGACTTTCTAAAATGAAGGTTAGCCTGGGAGATTGACGCTTTTCCCTGTTGTATATCAAAGGCAGAGGCCGATTTTTCTATCTCCGCCTTGTCCTCAGGATTGCAAGACACAAGCACCAAAGAGACAAGAAGTATTAGGAAAAAAATCTGGAGAAATTGTTTCGCAATCTTTATCATAGGTTTCATCTGAAAGGATACAATATTAAGAAATCATCTAAAGAATAATGTCATAATAATTTTTTTGCCCGCTCCAGGTCTACAGGCGTATCAATGGAAACCGGTGATTCATTTGTGATTACCATCTTTATTTTCATACCATTTTCGAGATAACGCAGTTGTTCTAATTTCTCTATTGCCTCAAGACTTGATGTATCCCATTCAGTAAATGCCATAAGAGCATTTTTTCTAAAAGCATAAATGCCGATGTGTTTATAATAAACCGGGCAGATATTTTTGTCACGCTGGTATGGAATTACATTTCTCGAAAAGAGAAGTGCATTCATGTTTTTATCAACAACTACTTTCACCGTGTTGGGATCGTTAAGTAATGCTTCATCATGAATTTCATGCATGGCCGAAGCTACCTGCACTACCTGCTTTTGATCTTCCCTAAAAGTACTTAGTATGTCGGCGAGCAATTTTTCTCTCACAAAAGGCTCATCACCTTGCACATTTACAATCACTTCCACGTCTATGTCTGCTACTGCTTCCGCGATCCTGTCCGTTCCGCTTTCATGATTCTTCCTACTCATGATTGCGTATCCTCCATTTTCAACAATTTCGCTGAAGATGATCTCGCTGTCAGTCACTACGATCACTTCGTCAAACAATAACGTAGCCCTGGTATTTTCGTAAGTATGCCTGATCACGGTTTTGTCTCCAAGTACCTGCATTAATTTTGCGGGAAACCTCGTAGATGCATATCGCGCCGGTATGAGAGCCATCGTTTTCATTCGCCCAAGTTTTAATCATGCAAAATGTTGCAAAAACATTCCAGTTTAGACCTTCCGGAAAGAATGCGCAAATATGAATTTTTTTAGATCTCCAACTTAAATTTTGAATGCACCCACCAGAAATTTTTATAAGAGGAGTGCAATAAAAATAATGAAATGCATTTAAGGAAATTAAAATGATCAGGGGCCGACGATTGTTTGACGAAAAAGCTCACTGATGTCGGGTAGAAGAATTGTGAATCTGGTTATTTTTTCCCAATGAGGAGAGTTACTCCCTTTTTAAAATATTCTTTATCATCGGCGCCGATGCAACTCAATATCCAGGCCACAGCCTGTTCTGACTGAAGGGCTCCCTTAAATCTTCCATTCCAGCCAGGTTCTCCTGAATTTGTTTCGTAGATCAGTTGACCTGCACGATTAAATATTTTGAAATATTGCAACTGTTTCACTCCACGGAGAGTGGGATACAGAAAATCATTCAGGCCATCTCCATTTGGCGTAAATGCATTGGGAACATAAATCTCCACGTTTGCAACGGTTTTTACCGTCTGTGTATCTACCGTGAGACAGCCTGCAGGTGTTTTTATAGCGATTTTATATGTTTCATCATATCTTCCGCGGAACATTGGCGTGAAACTTCGATCGCTGTCAAGGCTGATTGCCGGGTTCCAGCGAATACTTTCGCCAATCGGTCGTGCAGATAATGCTAGTGGAGTGTTAATGACTGCGTATTTTGTAGGATAGGAAATTCCTTGTTGAAGTGTATCTATCAAAATTATTTGTTCACGGGACTTTACCCGGCATCCTTCGGCATTTTCAAACGCGGCATAATATGAACCAGTAGATCTAACTCTAAAGTTTTGTTGTATTGCTCCCATAATAGGTTTTTCATCTACGAACCACTGTATGCTTTCGTGAGGGCGCACCACTAACAGGGCGCTATCACCATAGTCAAAACAAAATGAGGCCTTACCAGCCACTTGCAACGCCGTGTCAATCAAATAAGCTTTTACTTCTACCGTATCGCTGGAGGCGCAACCTCCCCCACTATTGGTTGTTGTAACCACATAAGACGTTGTACTTAATGGTCCCGCAACCGGATTTGCTATTGCCGGATCGTTCAGCCCCGTAGACGGGGTCCACTGATACGCCAAACCATGCCTCGGAATTATACCCAATGGCACCGGCCTTCCATTGCAGGAAAAGGTGTCTTTTCCCGCGTTAGCTCTCACGTCAAGCGAGTTTTCTAATACAGCAAAAAGAGTCTTCGGACACCCGTAGTCATCGTAGGGGATAAGGCTCACTGCGAGCGTAGCTTCCCGGGAGGTTTTAGGGGGCGCCACACGCAAGGTCTGTTGTGTTCCAAGCGTGTCTGTCAGGGTACTATCAAACCAGGTATAATTTTTAAAGCCAAACGGAGCTACGACATTAACAACGCTGTCGTCCGGACAATATTTAGAACCGATAAAACTGCCGTCACATTCGGAATCCACATCAATATAAGCATACCCAAAGTGTTGGCTCCAGGTGCAATCTGCGGTCTTAAAAAATAACCTGATCGTTTTCCCCGCGTAGCCGGCCAGGTCAACAGAAACAGAAGTCCAGTCTTTGTACAATACAATATTAGTGTCCACCTGGTTGGGCGATATTTCGAATCCGGGTAGTGATGTTCCCTCTGCAATAAACGTGAAAGATGCGCATTCGATAACGGAATTTTCTATAACGTCTTTAACCACAATCTCCATCCTGGGTTGTTCGGAAAGCTGGTGGTGAGGAGACTGAAGCACCACCGCGTAGTGGTAAATAAAAGAAAAATTATTTTCATTCGGAGGAATATTGATGTCATAGGATATGCCCTCTGCCTGTGCACCGGCATTTGTGTCTCCTATTTTAACAGAATGACCGCTTCCATTTGGGCAGGTGACAGGAAAGCCACCGTAGGGATCCAGTTCTCCTGTGTTTGATGAGTACATTTTGTGGTGCCCCGGAAGTGCAGAAGAATTTGAAAGGACAATGGCATTTTTGTCGAAAGTCGCAAAAGTATAGCCGAGATAACAAGTCCAATTATCAAATGTTCCTGTTTCGAAATCGAGGTTTGGCGGGCACTCTTGCGCACTGACAGAACTTCCGTGGCAAAAGCAGGCCACAATCACCAGGCACACGGACAGGCGCCAGGTTAGAATTCTGTTGCTAACATTGCTTTTAAAATGATGCACCTGGAAGGTTTATGTTCTTAAAGTTAATCCCTATTGGATAATTATAAACGAAGTTCCGGCGGCGAAGGTTTCCTGTCAACACCGCCGGGAAAAAAATGTTCGGCCGTTTGCCCGGATTTTCACGAAACGAAATGCTCTTTCGATCCAGAAGACCGTAAAATGCTGGATTGAATCCCGGCAATTCTATCTACCCGTCATTTTAGGTTTTATTAATCCATCTTCATTTTTTAACCTGCACTGATCTTTTGTTTTTAAAACATTATTTACCTTTGAAACAGGAAAACGATTTGCTTAAGCATCGCCTCTCTCATTTACCAATTCACTTAAAGCAGGCATAACATGAAAAAGCTACTTTCGATATTTTTTTTACCGGCATTTCTGTTCATTTCCACTTCTTCCCAGGCACAGTTTCTTAAAAAATTGAAGCAAAAAGTATCGGAAACTACCAACAGGGTCATTGACAAAAAAGTGGATGAAGCTGTAGATAAAAAAGTGGAGGATGCCACCGGTATAGATGCGGGCTCCTCGTCAAACTCCGGCTCCTCATCCGCCGGCAAACCTGCAAACAAAGGCGGAGCAGGACTTACAAATACTCCACCGCCGGATGTAAAACAGCAAATGACGGATGCTGAAACAGCTTACACACAGAAGAAATATAGCGAGGCGCGGTATTCTGTTCAGCAGGCTTTGGTTGGCGTAGAGATACAGCTTGGCCGTAAGCTTTTACAGTCGTTACCGGCGCAGGTCGACGGAATGCCGAAAGACACTTTGCAGGATAAAGTGATGAGCACTGCCTGGGGCTGGAGCAATATGACCATACAGCGTGTTTACTCAGATGGAAATGACAAACAGGTTACTGTCAATATCGGGAGCAGCGGACTGTATGCAGGATTGGTAAACATGTATTTTAACAGTGCTTATGTGCAGGCTGATGCCAACAAGCAAAATGTGAAGCAGGTAAAAGTTAAAGGAAACAAGGCAATTATTCAATATGATGACAGCAAAGGCTACACACTAATAGTTCCGTTAGGCCAGTCGTCAATGATCGTTTGGGAATGCATCAATTTTGCTGATGAAAATGAAGTGATGAATATGGCAAACCAGTTTGATATTGATGGAATAAAGAAAACCCTGGGTGAGCAATAATATTTACCCGAAAAATTTTAATCATGAAAAAGTTTATTTTGTTGTTTACGGTTATTTTGCTTGGAGTTGCGGTTTCTGCGCAGAATTTCGACAAACAGTTAGCTTCTGCACGCACTGCCTATTCATCTGGCGACCTGGAGGATTCTCATTTTTCTTTGCAGCAAGCATTGCAGGAGCTGGATATGATCATTGGTAAGGAAGTATTGAAATTGCTCCCTGAAAATTTAGATGTTTTGAAAGTAAATTCGAAAGACGACAATGTTACTTCGAATATCGGGTTTGTGGGAGCGACAATACATCGCAGTTACGGCGATGCTGAAAAGAAGGCTGATCTTCAGATCATCAGTAATTCGCCGCTGATTGCTTCTCTCAATACAATTCTTAACCTGCCTTTGCTGGGAGGAATGATGCGTGATGAAAATTCCAAGACTATTAAAGTGCAAGGGTATAAAGCAAGAATGGAAAGAAGTGATGCTGGCAATGGTAAGTTTAATTACAAGCTGGATATTCCATTCAGCAGTGCACTACTAACGTTTAGCGTTGACAATAGTACTGAGTCTGAAATTACTGCGATGGCTTCTAAGATTCCACTTAAAGAAATCTCGCAGCTCATTCAATAATAACGGCCCCTATTTTCCTGTAATTTAATTGCAGCAATTGCTGTCACAACAAGGTTCTGTAGTAATAGGTTTTTCTGCATAAACAGTGATACTTCTTATACTCATTCCCGATTGCTTAAATATTTCCATTTGATCTTTGGATAAATACTGATGAAGAATGTCATCTGGAATAACAATGGCTTTATCTTTTTGCACAGTAATTTCTTTAAATCCATTTGCGGCTATTAGTTCCAGGTAGGTATCTTTTTGAATAGCACCCGCCACACATCCGGCATACATTTCAGCGGCTTCCTTTATTTGCTGAGGCAACTCTCCTTCTAATACAATATCTGAAATTGAGAAATGACCTCCTGGCTTTAACACCCTGTAAATTTCTCTAATCACCTCATTTTTATTTGGCACAAGGTTCAGTACACAGTTACTGATGACTACATCAGCCAGGTTCGGACCTACAGGAATTTTTTCTATATCACCCTCCCGGAACTCCACATTGTTGAATCCTCTTGCTTCTGCGTTATGCCTGGCTCTTTCTATCATAACAGATGTAAAGTCAATACCGATTACTTTTCCGGATTCACCTGTTTCGTGCCGGGCCACAAACGCATCGTTGCCAGCGCCACTGCCAAGGTCGATTACTAAATCACCTTTTTTAATGTTGGCAAATTTAGTAGGCAGTCCACATCCCAGCCCAAGATCGGCATCCGGATGATACCCGTCAAGGCTGGAATAATCGTCTGCCATTATTTTGTACACTTCCGAGCTGCAACCGCCGGCGCCACAGCATGACGCAGCGTTGCTCTCCCTGGTTTGTGAAGCAATTTCTGCGTACTTCTGTTTTACAAGTTCTTTGACATTGTCCTGAGTTTTCATCTTATTTAATTTTATATGATCGAAATATTACGATTAATTATTTCAAAAAAAAGTTCAGCAACAATTGTTACTGCCCTTATATTTTTGAAAAAAATGATTCAGTGCGGCCTGCGCAGATTTCCAAGATTTCCAATCAATACAGTAGCAAACCTTTGCGCCCTCAATTTCCCCGGTAATAAGGCCGGCATCTTTCAATTCTTTTAAATGCTGTGAAACGGTACTTTGTGAAAGAGGAAGTTCGTCCACGATATCTCCACAAACACAGGTTTGGCGTTTCGCCAATAAATCCAAAATAGCGACTCTCGCAGGGTGCGCCAAAGCTTTTGCAACTTTTGCAAGCTGATTCTCCCTGGTATTAAATTCATGTGATTTTGTTGCGCCCATATTAAACGCAATATTACGATAGATTTTCGAGACAGGGAATGTTTTATTAAAATATCTGCACAACTATTTTTTCCGGTATATTTTTCCCGTATTTTCCGGGTATAAAATTTTGGCGGATAATGGAAAGAAAAATGCTCCCGCACTATATCAATCAGAGGAGGAGTGTTGGCCACGGCCCGGAGAAATGTGGGACTTTTATTTACCAATTCATTATGAAATTACAGTCTAATTTTATGAGATAAATACTTGGGAGTGCTGTTCACTAAAAAAATTTACCTTTTAAAATTTGCTTTTTTGATAGTCGCATTTCAGATGCTGAACCTGAGTATTGATGTACCTGTTGCTGAATCAAAGAATTCCGACGCTAAAGATTTTAATTTCATAGATAACTACGTTGAATTCATCTCAGTAATTATTTTTAAATACGAAAATTCCATTCCGTTGCCAAGCCACCGGCACCACCGTGAGTTACAAACCCATCCGCAGGTACAAGTAATTTGCGAGCAGGTTACCAAAATTTATTCTGCGGGCTTTGCCCTTTCCTCACAGGTGAAGGGCTACCCGGGCTATTTAAATAATTATTCTTTCCGTTTTATAAAAGATTTCAATCATCCACCTTCTTTTAGCTGATCATCTAACAGCGAATACTATCTCCGACCCTGGCTTCTTTCATGGGCCAATGACGGATTTGAAACAACTGACGTCAATCAATTAAAAAAAATAAAATGAAAAAGATATTATTAGTCGCAACATTATTTTTCGTGAGTCTTGGAATGGTTTCAGCTCAGCAGGCTCCGGCAAAAGTTACCGCAAAAAAAGAGGTAAAGATGCGCAGGGCCAAACATAAGAAAGAAATGAAAACGGTGAAGGCAGAGAACAAAGAACAACACACCATCGCAAAAGCAGATTCAAAAGGGTTAAAGAAAGATGGCACTCCAGACATGAGGTTGAAGGAGAATAAAGTGGTTGCAAAAAGTAGCGCAACTAAGGTTAAGAAAGATGGTACGCCAGATCTGCGATACAAAAGCAATAAGAAGAAGTAGTTGATCCGCACTCTCTTGTTAAGTACCCTGTTAGAGCAGCAGGGTACTTTTTTTGTCTGCGATGTTTTTTAAACTTTGCGTTCAACCCCATAGAAAAGACCAGTCCTACGAAAAAGACAATTAAACGCTTTGACAAGTCGCTGTCAAATTCTACTGATTTTTAGTGTTTACATGATCCCATCTATCAGTCCGAAATGTATTTACAGG